>CAIYRG010000498.1 GCA_903928515.1 uncultured Alphaproteobacteria bacterium
ACGTGCCGCAATCGCCTTACGCCACGGTGACCGCCGAGAAGGACGCCGAAGATCGCGCCGCGACTGTGGTGGCTGAAATGGTGCGCACCGAACTTGCGGTGTTCTTCCAGAATGGCGCGAAGCCGGAGCGCACGGGCCGCCCCGACGCGCCGGTGGAAGATGCGCTCAAGCCCAATACGCCGCTCGTCGGCGCGCCGGATTCCGGTGCATCGGGCGGCGTTCCGTCGCGATGATCGTCAAAACCGGCGACGCGGATCGTTTCGCCGCGCGGCCGCCGCAAGCGATTGTCGCCGCGTTGTTTTATGGCCCCGACGAAGGCTTGGTGCGCGAGCGCGCGGCAACGATGGCAAAGACCATCGTTCCCGATTTGGCCGATCCGTTCCGTGTCGCCGAGATTTCCGAAGAATCGTTATCGTCCGATCCGGCGCGTTTGTTCGACGAAGCGGCGGCGATTTCGATGCTGGGCGGGCGGCGTGTGATCCGCGTGCGCGGTGCGGGCAACAATCAAGCGGCGTTGTTTGAGCGCCTGCTGGAAGAAAGACTGGGCGACACGCTGGTCGTCGTCGAGGCTGGCGAATTGGCGAAAAGCGGTTCGTTGCGCAAAGTCTTCGAAGAGGCCGAGAACGGCGCGGCCATCGCGTGCTATGCCGACAACGAGCGCGACCGCGCCGGCGTCGTGCGCGCCGCGCTGAAAGAACGCGGTCTCGATATCACGGCGGATGCGTTGGCCCAGGTGGTGGATCGCTTGGGCGCGGATCGCGGCATCACGCGGCAAGAGCTGGAAAAGCTCGCGCTGTATGCGCAAGGCGCGCAAACCGTCACCGCCGCACATGTGGCGGAGACCATCGGCGATGAATCCGAATTGAAGATGGATCAGGCCTGCGATAGCGCGGGTGAGGGCGATTACGCCAGCCTGGATTCTGCGCTGGGGCGGCTTTGGGCGGCGGGCGTTTCGCCGGTTGCGGTGCTGCGTTTGGGGCTGGGGCATTTCCAGAAATTGGCGCTGGTGCGCGCCGAGATGGACGATGGCGGCAATCTGCGCTCGGCCATGATGAAACTGCGGCCGCCGCTGCATTTCTCGCGGACCACCTCGTTCGAGAAGCAAGTTTCGCGGTTCTCACAAAATCAGCTTCAAGAAGCTTTGGCCCGGCTTTACGAAGGCGAGGTGCTGACCAAAACCACGGCGGTGCCCGCCGAAGCCGCTGCCAGTCACGCGCTGTTTTCGATTTGCCGCTTGGCCGCCGCCCCGCGGCGTTGAATCTCCCTCCCTCCCGCACTACACCATTCGCATGCTCAAAGTCCGCGTCATCCCCTGCCTCGATGTCAAAGACGGCCGCGTCGTCAAAGGCGTGAATTTCGTCGGCCTGCGCGATGCCGGCGATCCCGTCGAACAGGCGATGATCTATGACGCCGCGGGCGCCGATGAGCTTTGCTTTCTCGACATCACCGCCAGCTCCGACAAGCGCCCCATTCTTCTCGATGTCGTGCGCCGCACGGCGGAAGCCTGCTTCATGCCGCTTACGGTTGGCGGCGGCGTGCGCGGCATCCACGACATTCGCGCGCTGCTGCTCGCGGGCGCCGACAAGGTGTCGGTGAATACCGAAGCGGTGCGCCGCCCGGAATTCGTCCGCGAGGCGTCAGAAAAATTCGGTAGCCAATGTATCGTGGCGGCCATCGACGCCAAGCAAACCGCACCCGGAAAATTCGAAGTGTTCACCCATGGCGGGCGCAACGCCACCGGCATCGATGCGGTGGCGCATGCGGTGAAACTGGTCGCGTTCGGCGCGGGCGAAATCTTGCTCACCTCGATGGATCGAGACGGCACCAAATCCGGCTACAATCTGCCGCTCACGCGTGCGGTTGCCGACGCGGTGAGCGTGCCGGTGATTGCCTCGGGGGGAGTCGGCAAATTGGACGATCTGGTGGACGGCGTGCGCGAAGGCCATGCCAGCGCAGTGTTGGCCGCGTCGATCTTCCATTTCGGCGAAGCGACGGTGGCGCAAGCCAAGGCCTGCATGGCCCAAGCAGGCATCGCGGTCAGGCTTTAGAGATTTGGAAAATTTAGCGGCGCGCGGCGAAGGCGATGGTCGGCGCCGGCGCGGACGTGACAGCGGCAGGGCGATCCAGCAGCGCAGCCGATGGCGGGCTGATCCCTAGGAATTCGATGCCGATGCCGTCGGTGTGATGACGCGCGATGCGCCCCGCGCGATGGCCGATGAGAATGTGTTCGCCGACGGGCGGGCGGCCATCGGCTTTCACCGACACGCCGGTGAGCGACAGATCGAGCACTTCGCAGCGCACCTGTTCGCCGGTGGAGCGCGTGAAATGGGTGTAGCTGCCGGCAGCCGCTTCGATGCGGTCATGGCGGCGCAAATCCTGCTCCGCCAGTAGATGGCGGTTGAGTTCGAGCGTGAGCTGATCGGCCAGGCGCTCGCGCTTGAGCTGCGAGCAATTGAACAGCAACACGAAACCACCCGAAGTGCGCCGGATGATCGGGCCTTCCAGACGGCCGAAACTGTCGAGATAGAGAACGGCGCGTCCGCGCGGTTCTTCTTTCAAGCGGCAGCAGATTGCGGCGTCGCCCGGCGAAATATCTTCCACCGTGCAGACGGCTTCTTCGTTGGTGTCGGGAATAAACAGGCGCCCGGCGACGTTGACGCGCACGCGGTGGAAGCGGCGGCGCTCTTGGAGCGCGCGTGCGATCACGTCTTCACCCGATTTGTTCGTGCTGTCAGACACGCCTTTGGAACCCACATCTTTGCGGCCGTCTGCAAAATTAGGCCCCCACTGCTCAACAATCCGTTTACGCGGGTCCGAAATTGCCCCGGAAATTGACCATAGCGCTCGCTTTCTTGACGCTACCTGAGGTTGGGGTTGCTAGCGGTTAACCCGAGGCTGTGGATGGGAACCAAGCCCGGTTTCGGGCGCTTTCGCTCAGGAAACAACGCGAGTAAGCTGTCGGGAACTTCCGGGTTTGCTCAGAAAAAGGCGTTCCGCCATGAAATGTTTCGCGCTCGCGGCCTGTGCCGCGCTTGCCCTGGCCGCCTTGCCCGCCAAGGCCGCCGGTCCCAACGACACGGGACCCACCACGCTGAACGTCCAGAACATGACTTTCGATATGTGGTGCCAGGACACCCAGCGCTATTCCTACGATCGCTGTCAGGCGCGCAACGTGAAGGACCAGCAGGATTTCGAACTCTACCGCAACACGGTGGAGAATTACGAAGTCCAGTATCTGCAAGACAAGCAGAAGGACGCAGAGTTCCAACACCAGCTGATGCACGATCCGTCGGTCCCGGCCGGCACCCATGCCACGGGTCACTGGCCGGATTGATTTTTTTGAAGTGATGGCTTCGCCGCTGACAGGCGCATGGGAGCAAATCGCGCCCGCCGTTCCCAGCTTGTAATATCATCCTCGCTGTCATGGCCCGCGAATGCGGGCCACCCAATTGGGCATGAAGTCCAAATTGGGAAATTTGGCGGGGTACTGAAATTTCGAGCTTTGCAATTACCTGGGTGGCCCGCTTTCGCCGGCCATGACAGCCAGCGTTAAGCTGCCGGAACTCTCACGCTCTCTTCGCTGCCGATGCCGGCTCTGGCCAATTGCGCCAGCAGATCGGTGATGGCGGATTCCGGCGTGATGTCGGACTGAATTTCGCGCGCTTTGGCGATATAGGCGTTGGCGAAGCCGGGTTTCGACACGATCGACATCAGTGCGCGCTTCACTTTCTGCGACAGCACAACTTCGGTGACGGTGCCTGACGTGCACAATTTCAGCAGTGCGCGGGCGCGCTCGACAGGGTTGAGAATCCGCGCCTCGAAGCTTGCCACAACGCGCGCACGATCTTCGATGCGCGCCGCCGAGAGATCGAGCAGGTTCGCGATCTGGCTTTTCTGCATCTCCTGAAAGCTGGCGCGCAGCACGCGGGTTTGCAAATCGGCGATGCGTTTCATGCGCGTCAACGGCGGCGCATCGGCGCCGCACACGGCATCATCGAAGCCGTTATGCGTGACGATCGGCACGATGAAGCTGAAAAGGATGCGTTTGTTCTCGGCGCCGACGATGTTCTCTTCCACCAACAGAAGTTTCTCCAATCTCTCGTCCGGCGATTTTGCGGTCGACAGGAACTGGCCGAGCAGCTCATGTGTCACCAGCCGTTTGGAGCGTTCGGTGAAGGCGGTGATCAATTCTTCGTTGCTGAGATATTTGCCCTGACCGAGCACCAGATGATTGGCGAGGCGCCGCAGCATCCGCAGTTCGTCTTCCAGCGAGGCCGGGCAGAGCCGTTTCATGC
Organism: uncultured Alphaproteobacteria bacterium; assembly: GCA_903928515.1. Lineage (GTDB taxonomy): Bacteria > Pseudomonadota > Alphaproteobacteria > Micropepsales > Micropepsaceae > CAIYRG01. The sequence continues at coordinate 4,296 of CAIYRG010000498.1, forward strand.
TCTTCAATTCGGAGACGATGCGGTTGGCGATGGCGATGCGGGCTTCGGGCAGATAGTCCTTGCGGAAATACTGCGCCAGTTCGTTTAAGCCTTCACTGGCGCTCTCGTTCGGCGAATTGCCGAGAAACAGATCGGTGAGGTGGTAGAGGGCCTGCCCGAGATTGTCGTTGTGGCCGAGAAGATCGGCGAGGGCCGCGGCCCCCGTCAGCATCTCCGCCACGAGGCCGTCCACCGCGCCCAACAGCAGCACGCGCTCAGGTCCATCGGCTGCGATTTCGGGCATGAGCGCGAGCAAGCGCTTCAGCTTCTCATCCCAGCTGGTGGCGCTGGCGAGATATTTCGTCAGTCCGCCATTGACGATGTAGCGCGCGTCCGGATTCGTGCCGAGTCTGTGCACAAGCGGGCCGAACTCGCCGATGCCGAGAACGGGGAAATAATTGCGGCGTTCGTCTTTGTAGACGCGGTGAATCGCTTTCGTCGTGAGATCGTTCAGTGTCTTCACGATCTGGCTGACGGGCACGGTGGTGCCGGAGACTTCCGCCACGGCGACCTTCTGGATCGCGTGCTGGTAGGTGGTGCCGGTCGCTTCGAATTTTTCCAGATTGGGCGCGCTGTGGATCAGCTCCGTCACGCTCAACTTCTGGCGCGCCAGCCATTCGGCGAGAATCCGCTGCATCGTCATGCGCGCGTGATAGGAATACAGATCGTCGGGCTTGAAGCAGGGCAGTGGCGCCAGGATGTCGGCGCGGCGCTTTTCCTTCTTCGGTTTGCCGCCGTCCTTCGTCTCTTCGAAGATCGTCAGCGCCATGTACTCGCCGTCGCGCTGAAGGGTCTCCTTCACGACCTTGGCGGCAGCAGCACCGGCTTGCAGAACCTCTTTCGCTTTGGCGACAGCCAAGTCACGGTTCGGCATGGCCTCGACAAGAGACCACCCGCTTTTGCCCTGCCGGCGAAAGACTTCAAAATGGACGGACATGTCCCCGACACGTTATTCAACGCTGGAGTTTTGCGCACATCCGCTTAAACCTCGGTAAAGGTTGCCGAAGTTCCCTCTCCGAGGATGCCGGACGATTTAACCTTTGTGGATCGACAGATCGTGGATGGCAGGGCTTTCGCCGCACAGGGCGCAGGCGGGATCGGGTTTGACCCGCACATTGCGAAAGCGGGTGCCGAGCGCGTCGTAGATCACCAGATGCCCGGCCATGCTCTGCCCGAGGCTCAGGATCTCCTTCATCACCTCCATCGCCTGCATGGTGCCAACCACACCGGCGGCCGCGCCCAAAATGCCGGTTTCGCTGCAATTGGGGGCTTCCTCGGCCGGCGGGGCAGAAGGGAACAGGCAGCGATAGCAGGGGTAGATGCGGACCCCGTCTTGCCCCTTGAGGTGCGCTTTATACGTGGCGAGCTGGCCGTCGAACTCGCTGACGGCGGCCGAAACCAGGGTTTTTCCGGCAAAAAAGCAGGCATCGTTGATCAGGAAGCGGGTGGCGAAATTGTCGGAGCCGTCGGCGACGATGTCGTATTGGCCGATCAGATCCAGGGCGTTTTCGGCGTCAAGCCGGGTTTCGTGGAGTGCGATTTTCACGCCGGGATTGATGGCGAAGGCGGTATGGGCGGCCGAGCGTGTTTTCAGCTGGCCGACATCCTCGCTGCGATGGGCGATCTGGCGCTGAAGGTTGGACAGGCTGACCCTGTCGAAATCCACGATCCCGATAGTGCCGACGCCGGCCGCCGCCAGATAAAGAATGACCGGACTGCCCAAACCGCCCGCGCCGACGACCAGCACTTTGGCGCCCAAGAGGCGGCGTTGTCCGGCTCCGCCCACCTCGCGCAGCACGATGTGGCGGGCATAACGGTCCAACTCCGTCTCGCTTAAAGAACGGGTGGCGGGCGAAATCGGGTCAACTGGCTGGTTCATCTGGCTTATTTAGCATATCCAACGAAAAGGCTGCGGCGTCTTGCCCCTGAAAGCGCATGTCCGTTGCGAGGGTTCGGCCCCCGTTTTATATGTCTGTCAATATTCCGCCACGGAAACCGGTCAAGACCGGGGCTTGAGCGGCACGGACGAGGGTAGGAAAGCGGAAAATAGCTCGGGGCACTTCGAGCAATTCCATTCCGCAAATCGGGCTTAGGGCATTTCTTCCAAACGAGACGCTTCGGATCGCACAGCGCTTCGTTGGGACAATTGGCAATTTCAGTTTTCAGGAAAACAGACCGGATGCTTACGCAAAACAAGAAGCTCCTTGCCTGGGTCGAAGAGACCGCAGCACTCACGAAGCCCGCCGCCATCTATTGGTGCGATGGCTCTGAGGCCGAATACAACCGTATCGCCGAAGAGTTGGTGGAGAAGGGCACCTTCATCAAACTCAACGAAGCGAAACGTCCGAATTCCTATCTCGCCCGTTCCGCCGCCTCCGATGTGGCGCGCGTCGAAGACCGCACCTTCATCTGCTCGGAAAACAAAGACGCCGCCGGTCCGACGAACAACTGGACCGATCCCACCGAAATGCGCGCGAAGTTGAAGGGCCTGTTCGATGGCTCGATGCGCGGCCGCACGATGTATGTCGTGCCGTATTCCATGGGGCCGTTGGGTTCGCCGATTTCACATATCGGCGTGCAGCTCACCGACTCTCCGTATGTCGCCGCATCGATGCGCGTGATGACACGCATGGGCGAAGCCGTGCTGAAGCAATTGGGCGACGGCAATTTCGTGCCGTGCCTGCATTCGCTCGGCGCGCCGCTTGAGGCCGGCCAGAAGGACGTTCCGTGGCCCGCGAACGAGGTGCACAAATACATCGTCCATTTCCCCGATGATCACTCGATCATCTCGTATGGCTCGGGCTATGGCGGCAACGCACTGCTGGGCAAGAAGTGCTTCTCGCTGCGCATCGCCTCGTTGATGGGTCGCGAGCAGGGATGGCTCGCAGAACACATGCTGATCTTGGGCGTCGAAAGCCCGGAAGGCGAAAAGACCTATGTTGCCGCCGCGTTCCCGTCGGCGTGCGGCAAGACGAACTTCTCGATGATGGTGCCGCCGCCGGCGTTTGATGGCTGGAAAGTCACCACCATCGGTGACGACATCGCGTGGATCAAACCGCGCCCCGATGGCACGTTCCGCGCTATCAATCCGGAAGCGGGCTTCTTCGGCGTGGCGCCGGGCACGAGCCTGCACTCGAACCCGAATGCCGTGAACATGCTGACGCGCGATTGCGTCTTCACGAACTGCGCACTGACCGACGATGGCGACGTGTGGTGGGAAGGTCTCACCGATGAAGCGCCGGCGCATCTCATCGATTGGCAGGGTCAGGATTGGACGCCCGATTGCGGCCGTAAGGCCGCACATCCCAACGCGCGCTTCACGGTTTCGGCCAGCGCCTGCCCGAGCTTCGATCCGATTGCCAACGATCCTGAAGGCGTGCCGATCTCGGCCTTCATCTTCGGCGGCAGTTTGTCGAAAACCTTTCCGCTCGTCTACGAAGCCTTCGATTGGCAGAACGGCGTGTACGCCGCCGCCACGATGGGCTCGGAAGCAACGGCAGCGGCTGTCGGCCAAGCCGCCATCCGCCGCGACCCGTTCGCGATGCTGCCCTTCTGCGGCTACAACATGGCCGATTATTGGGGCCATTGGCTTGGCATCAAAGACAAGGTCACAAGCCTGCCGCGCATCTATCGCGTGAACTGGTTCCGCAAGGACGAGAACGGCAAGTTCGTGTGGCCGGGCTTCGGCGAGAACATGCGCGTGCTGAAATGGATCGTGGACCGCGTGCGCGGCCGTGCAGCCAACGCCAACGAATGCGTGTTCGGCTACATGCCGCATTATGAGGATCTGAACTGGAAGGGTCTCGACTTCCCGAAGGACAAATTCCTCAAGATCACGCAGATCGACGATCAAGAAGCGATGGCCGAGGCGGAAGCCCAGGGCGAATATTTCTCCATCTTCGGCAGCCGTTTGCCCGAAGCGATGGAGAACGAGCGCAAGAACCTGGTCGCCCGCATCAAGCGGCCTGAAGCGGCGGAATAAGCCTTCTGCTTCTTACGAAATGAAAAGGCCCGGACGAAATTCCGGGCCTTTTGTTTTGATCCCAGGTGTCATGGCCCGCTTTGGCGGGCCATGACAGGTGAGGGTGATGGTTGGCCATAATGGGCCGGGGACTCACCCCAACTGGTGCGCGATTGAATAGATGTTCTCGCCGCGGATGAGAAAATCGCGCGGCTCATGTGCGATGGTCTTCAAGAAGCCGCTGGCCGTACCGGCCTTGGGCATCAGCCAATCGTGGAGCTCGATCATGAACAGCGGTGTCTGTTTGATCCATGACACATCGCCGGTGAACACGTCAGATTCCGCACCTTCGATATCCATCTTCACCAGGAACGGGAACACGCCGGGCTTCACTTCCTGCGCGTAAATGTCGGCGATGGTCACGCAGGCAAGGTCGTTCTCGCGAACATCTTTCCCAGCGGCAATGGCGGTGCGAAAGCCCCATTGGCCATCGCCCGGATCGACGATCTTCGCACGGCCCGGCGCGCCGGCCAGCGCGGCCTGAACGCAACGCACATTCAGGCCTTCGACGTTCTTCTGCAGCACGTCGAAATTGCCGCGCTCCGGTTCGATGGCGATAATGCGCGCATTGGGAAAATGCACGGCAAAATACACGGTCGCCGCGCCGATATTCGCGCCCGCATCGATGATCAGCGGGGTCTCGCCCGCGCGCTGTTTGCGCGCGAGGAACTCCGAAATTTCGGCCCAGCGAAACAGATGCGCGACCGCATACTGCTGTTCCTCGAACACCTGCTTGATCGCACCGGCATCCGTGGAGTTCTCGCGCAAATACAAATCGCGCTTGCCGATGGCGCTGTTCAACTCGACGCAGGCCAGTGGCCCTGCCGGGGGCGTCGGCTTGCCCCCTCCCAAAACCCAACCGTCAGACACAACAACAAACCTTCACTTAATGAGGCTGGCCAAAAACAACGCCGTTACGCCTTAAACCGTGGAAACAATTTCTCGGCATTGCCGCGCGAGATGGTGTGGAGTTGGGCTGCGGTGAAGAAGCCCGTGTCCTTGATCGCACCCATCACATCGACACCGATTTCATACGGCGCATCCGTGCCGAAGATCATGCGGTCGGCCGTCACCACATCTTTCAGCGGCCAGAGCTGCGCGGGCAAAGTCTGCTGTGCGCAATCGTAATAGAACTTACGCGCAGCCACGAGAAAGCCCTCCGGCGTAACGCCGGCTTTGTTCTTCGGCTGATCGCCGACGCCGATGAAGCGCCGCACCAGATACGGCATGGTGCCGCCGCCATGCGGCCAGATCCAATTGATGTTCGGATATTTCAACTGCGCGCCGCCGAAGATGGTGTTGCCGATGGCGCGCGTGGTGTCGGTCTGCCATTCGACCGTGCCGTCACCCAACGAGTCGTTGAGCTTGGTGCAGCAATTGGCCGAGCGCACATGCACGAACACCGTCGCTTTGCGGCGGTTCAATTCTTCGTAGACCGGATCGTAAGAGCGGTCGCCGACCCATTTGTCACCGTAGTTCGTCCACATGAAGGCGCCGTCGCATTTCAGTGTGTCGAAGGCGTATTCGATATCCTTCAGCGTGGCATCGACATTGGGAAGCGACAGCAAGCAGAACGCGCCATAGCGGCCTTTGTAATCGGTGGTCAGCTTCGCCTGATACTCATTCGTCTCCGTCACCATCTTCTTCACGGCTTCGGGCGTGGCCGGCCAGCGCACAGGATTGGGGTACGACGTGATGGCGGTCTGCGTGCCGAGTTTGTCCATCCGCTCGATATCGATTTGCGGCGTCCACGGCTGCAGCGTGTCGGCCCAGTTCGGGCCGTTCTCCAACGCCGGATAGAGCGGCGGCGGCACGATGTGATGATGGATGTCGATCTGGCCTTTCATCGCCGGTGGCTTGCTCGGGCCATCCGCTTCCTTGGCCAAGGCGCGTCCAGCACCGAACGCCGTCACCGCGCCCATGCCGAGGCCTGCCAGAACGTCACGCCGTTTCGGGCCACAGCACGAACAGCCGATGTGAAAATCCTCGAGTGTCTTCATGACGTCCTCAGGCTTTCAAACGTGGGAAGAGTTTTTCGGAATTGCCGCGCGCGATCATCTGCAATTCGGCGGCGGTGAAAATCTTGCCCTCTTGCAGCGCCGGCCATGTGTAGCGGTCGGGGCCGTAGGGGAAGTCCGTGCCGAACAGGATTTGCGGCACCGTCGCCACGTCTTTCAGCGGATATTGTTGTGCGGGAAGCAATGGTTGCGCGGTGTCGAAATACATTTTGCGCGCCGCCGCCAGGAAGCCGTCGGGCGTTCCGTTGGCCTTGTTCTTCGGCTGGTCGCCCACGCCGATGAAGCGGCCCACCAGAAACGGCAGCGTGCCGCCGCCATGCGACCAGATGAATCGCATGTCGGGATATTTGCGCGCCGTCCCTGAGAAGATGGTGTTGGCGATGGCGCGCGTGGTGTCGGTCTGCCAATCGATGGTGCCTTCACCGACAGATATCGGCAAATTCCCGCAGCATGAGGCCGAACGCGGGTGTGTATAAATGACGGCCTTGCGCTTGTTCAGCTCGGCCCAGACTTCGTTCCACTTGGGATCGCCGAGCCAGATCGGATCGTAGTTGGTCCACATGAACACGCCGTCGGCCCTCAGCGTGTCGAAGGCGTATTCGATTTCCTTCAGCGCGCCTTCCACGTCGGGCAGCGGCAGATAGGCGAAGGAGCCGAAGCGGCCCGGATAATCGCTGATGAGCTTGGCGGCGTATTCGTTGCAATCGCGCGCCAGCTTGCGTCCGGCCTCGCCAGTGGGGAACACGTGCGGGTTCGGGATCGAGACCATGGCGGTCGCGGTGCCCTGCTTGTCATATTGCTCGATGGCGTAGGTGGGGCTCCAAACGTCCACGTCCTTCTGCCACATGCCGCCGTCCTTCATGACCTGGGCGAAGGAAGGCGGGATAATATGAGTATGAACATCAATGCGGCCGGTTTTCAGATTGGCGGCAGCGGCGCGCGCCTGCCCGATGCTCTCAAAACCCGCACCGGCCAACGCAGTGCCTGCGGTCGCCAGGCCCAAGCCTGCCAGCACATCGCGCCGGCCAGGATGCACATGGCTATGGGCTCCGGCCTGCTCCGGGCAGCCGCAATTCTGGTGACGCATGTATTCCCCCTGAACTTGGCCTTTTGAAGCGGCCGTGATTCTCCGCGAATTGTGCTCCGCAGTTTTGTCGAGCCTATCTCAGCTTGAACAGTTCTCAAGCGTCCATGGCCGGGCTGGGCCCGGCCAGCCAGCAATGCGGGAATCCAGGATTGGTCTTGCAGTTAGCCTGGGTGCCCGCCTTCGCGGGCATGACAGAAGAGAAATTATGTCGCGAAATTATATACTTACCGCGCAGCATAGAATTTATGCTGCGCCTTTGCTGCGGTGGCGCAGCGTCAGTCTTCTCCCCGTAAGAGCGGGGGAGGAAAGATGGCGGGCTACCGCGGCAGCCATTCCGGTTTGGAGGCCCCGAGCGGTTGGGGCGGGTAGACCCAATAGGGCTTGGTCTCGGAGAAATCGGGGATCGGCACCACGCGCTCGATGTCGCCGAACGGCCCCGGCATGATCATCATGTCGCCAGCTTGCGGCTTCAGATGGCTGACCTGTGGGATGGGCGTCAGGCCAAGGCTCTGGACCCACATGGCCGAGCGGCAGAGCGAGACCGTGACGTGATAGGAGCCCCCCTCGCGCGCCCGGCGCACCAGGGCAGCCATGGCACCGGCCGCGCCCAGATAGGCCGTCACGTAATCGTTCAGCAGCGTGGTCGGCACCAGACGGGGCGAATCCTTCCCGCCCTCGGTCACGGCGACGCCCGTTACCGTCTGGCCGATCTGGTCGAAGCCGCCGCGCTCGGCCCAGGGGCCCTGATGGCCAAAGCAGCTCACCGACACATAGATGATACCGGGGCGGATCTTGGCGAGTTCGGCCACCGACATGCCCCGCCGCTCCATCGCACCCGGTCGCCAGGATTCCACGAACACGTCGGCGGTCTTCGCCAGTTCACGCGCCAGCGCCTGGTCTTCCGGCTTCAAAAGATCGCAATAGGCCGAGCGCTGGCCCGTTCCCGTTTCGATGATCTGGTTCACCGAATCCGGCAACGCGGGCGAGGACAGGCGCATGGCATCCGCGCCTTGCTCGGCGAGCGTGCGCGCCACCACGGGGCCTGCGATGACATGCGCCATGTTCATCACGCGCACGCCCGAAAGCGGCCGCGCGGCAGGCTTCAACGGTTCGGGAGCGCTATTGCCGATTTTGGTGATGCGGATCACGGGCTCATCGAGCAGCCATTTGCCTTGGCCGTGCGCGCGCCATTCTTCCGGGCTGCGCGCCGTCGCGCCGATCATCTTCTTTTCGAAAAATTCCTGCTCCAGCTCGTCGGCGTTGCGTTGGCCGATGGCGCGGCTCATCGCCTCTTTGGTGTTGGCGCAATCGAGGATTTCCAAAGCGCCGTTGCGCAGGTGCACATAGGTGCCGACCACCCAGAAATGGCGATTGTCCTTGGTGCGGAAAAAGCCGTTCACCGGTTCCCGCGCGTGGCTGCGCGTATCTATTGCGTAGCCGTTCTGCTTGGCGAACTCGCCGGGATCGAGCCCGATGGCGGCGCGGTGCATGTCGACCGTGATGGTCTGCGTGCGGCCCGTGCGTTCCTTCCACACGGCAGCAGCAGCGGCGGCTTGCAGCGCCACGACAGAGGCGCCCGCCATGGCCAGCCGATGCGGCGAGGGCAATTGCTTCTCATCTCCGGTGAGCACGACATTGCCGAAATCGGCAGGCTTCAGATCGATGGTGTGCAGCAGCGCGTTCAACGGCGTGGTATCGGGTGTGTGTTCGGTCATCGCGTTCCTCCATGGCCGGGCTTGACCCGGCCACCCACGGCGCGCTTTGGCGCGCCGATTCCCCAGTTGTTGTTGCGCGGCGAAGCCACGCGGGCGCGCGTCTGCGCGCGAATGACTTTCAGTTCGCTGGGTGGCCGGGTCAAGCCCGGCCATGGTGAGGGCCGGGACTGATTTTGCGTCGCCGTTGCAAAGCCCAAAAACCAAACGCGCTTGGCTATAGTTGCCGCAAAACGGAGGCGCTCATGAACACCAGAACGGTTCTGAATCTCGGTTTCGCTTTGTGCTTAGGAGCGGCGGGCTTCACCGCTACCGGCTTTGCGCTGGCGCAAGATGCCGGCATCAAGCCGTCGGGCACCACGGGCATGATGGATTATCATCCCACCATGGCCGATCTGATGACGGCCTATGTGCAGCCGCGCCACATCAAGCTCGGTCTGGCCGCCAAGCAGCGCAATTGGGTTTACGCGGCGTACGAAGCGAACGAATTGCGCAACGCGTTTGCGCGCATCGAGCGCGATTCCCCAACCTTCAGTGACGCCAACATGGTGGATTTGATCGGCAGCACAATCGCGCAGCCGTTGAACGAAGCGGTTGCGGCGGCGAAGGCGGGTGATGCGAAGGCTTTTGATGCGGCTTACACGGAGGTGACCAAGTCGTGCAACGTCTGCCATGACAATTTCAAAAAGCCGTTCATGGTGATCAAGGAGCCGACGGGCCCACAATTTCCCGATCAAGAATTTGCACCCATCAAAAAGTGAATGGCATGATCGCGCGCGGCGTTGGCTTGGTTTGCGGCTTGTGCCTCGCGAGCAGCGCGCCTGCATTTGCGGTCACTGATGAAATCCAAGTCTATACCGGCGACATTGAAGCTCCGAGCGTTTTCGGCATCACTTGGCACAATAACGATACGCCGAGCGGCTTGAAGACTCCGAATTTTACGGGAGGCCTTGTCGACAACCACGCTTACAGCAGCGTCGTGGAGTGGGCCTATGGCGTGACGCCCTGGTTCGAAGCCGGGCTGTATCTGCCGCTTTATTCGGACACCGCCC
>CAIYRG010000499.1 GCA_903928515.1 uncultured Alphaproteobacteria bacterium
ACAGCCAGTTAAGTCCCCCATGAGAGTGGGAATCCGCGATCGTTTCTCGGCGGTTAACGAGATGCCTGTCGTTATGAATCGCGCAAACACACGGCCATAAAATTAGCCTCAATACGAAGACGGATGCAGACCGGCTGAGGCTATTCAACAATCCCCCGCGCATCGAGAGCAAGCTGTCCCCCAATTGGCCGCCGATCCCGCGAAATTCCCAGCCTCATGAACCTTCTAGGAGCTGAAGGGCCTAGGGGAATTGCGCGCGATTGGGGGGACATGGACGCCAGCCGGCCGGCCGCTTTGAGCGCCATTGCGGACGCGCCCGAGGTGGAGCATATCGATGCCTCAGGCACCGGAAAAAGTCTGGTGACACCAAAAAACGTCTGGCGGGTATTACGCCGGCAAGGTCGCAAAAGATGGATATGAAATTCGGCATCGGGCAGCCGGTGCGGCGGACGGAAGACGTTCGCTTTGTCACGGGCACGGGCCAATATACGGACGACATCCGCGCCGAGCGCGAAGCGCACGCGCATTTCGTGCGCAGCCCGCATCCGCATGCCCGCGTACTGTCGATCGATGTGGACGCGGCGCGTGCTGTGCCTGGCGTCATCGGCATCCTCACGCACGCGGATCTCGATAGGTTGGGCGTCGGCATGCCCAAGGGCCGCTTCATCGTGACAAATCGTGACGGCACCGAAGCGTTGCCGCCGCGCTCGCCGTTGCTGGCTTCGGGCAAGGTGCGCTTCGTCGGCGATCCCGTGGTGGCGATCATAGCGGAAGATGCCGCCATCGCGGCGGATGCCGCCGAACTCGTGTCGGTGGAGTACGAACCCCTCCCGCACAATGTGGATTTGAAATCCGCGCAAAATGCGGAAACGATTTGGGACGGCAAGCCGAACAACATCTCCGCCGATTGGGAGATGGGCAACAAGGCGGCAACCGATGAAGCCTTTGCGAAAGCAAAGACGGTTGTTGCCCTCGACATTCGGCAGAACCGCGTGGTGGCCAACCCAATGGAGCCGCGCGCCTGCATCGCTGCTTACGACGCGGCGAACGAACATTACACGCTCACCACGTCGTCGCAGGGTGTGAACAACACCAAGGGCCGCATCCTGGAGATGCTGAACATCGCACCCGAAAAGCTGCGCGTGATCACGCCCGATGTCGGCGGCGGCTTCGGCATGAAGGCGTTTGTGTACCCCGAGCATGGCGTTGTGATGATCGCTGCGAAGCTGTTCGGCCGGCCCGTGAAATGGACCGGCGATCGCACCGAAGCGTTTCTCACCGATGCTGCGGGACGCGACACACAAGCGCGCTCCGAATTGGCCCTCGATGAGAACGCGAAGATTTTGGCGCTGCGCGTGAACGGCTTGGGCAATACCGGCGGATACATGTCGCAGCACGGCGCGTTCGTGCAGACGGCAGGCGGCAACCGCGTGCTGGGCGGGCTGTACCGCATCCCTGTAGGTTACGCGCACATCGTTTGCTATTTCACCAATTCGGGAACCGTGGATGCCTATCGCGGCGCAGGGCGGCCCGAAGGCGCGTTCCTGATCGACCGTCTGCTCGATGTGGCGGCGAAGGAAATCGGCATCGATCCGGTGGAAATCCGCCGGCGCAATCTGATCACGCCGGAGGATCTGCCCTACAAAACCTGGATCGGCGCGATGGTCGATTCCAGCGATTGCGTGCGTGGGTTGGAAGAAACCGTGGCGCGCGCCGACGCGAAGAATTTCCCCGCGCGCAAGGCGGCCTCGAAACAACGCGGCAAGCTGCGTGGTGCGGGCATTTCCTATTACGTCGAAGCGGCTGCATCGCCCGGCAATGAACCCGCCAAGATCAAATTCACCGATACGGGCGAGGCGCTGGTGTTCGTCGGCACGCAATCGAACGGGCAGGGCCACGAGACCAGCTTCGCGCAAATCGTGGCGGAGAATCTCGGCATTCCGTTTCACATGATCCGCATCGTACAGGGCGATTCCGATTTGCACGGGGGCACCGGTACGGGCGGCTCGCGCTCGCTGGTGATGGCGGGTAATGCCGTGGGTGTGTCATGCGAAGAAGTCATCAAGAAGGGCAAGGTCGCGGCCGGGCATGTGTTGCAGGCGGGCGGCGCGGACGTGACGTTCGGCGTCGTTGAAGGCACCGGACGGTTTCACGTGGTGAACACGCCACGTTCGATCACGGTGAGCGAACTTGCGACCGTGCTGAAACGCGAGGCCATTCCGGGGCTCGAAGGCGGCCTCGATAGCGAAGGCATTTACGCGAGCAAGGCCGGCACATTCCCGAACGGTTGCCATTGGGCGGAAGTCGAGATCGACGAAGACACCGGCGCAGTGGAAGTCGTTGCCTATCATGTGGTCGACGATTTCGGCCGCGTCATCAATCCATTGCTGCTCGAAGGCCAGGTGGTCGGTGGCATCGCGCAAGGCCTGGGCCAGGTGCTGATGGAAGACTGCATCTACGACAGCGAATCCGGCCAGTTGCTGACCGCGAGCTTCACCGATTATGCGATGCCGCGCGCCGACGACATGCCGCCGCTCGATCTCAGCTACAACGAGATTCTGTGCAAGACGAACCCGCTGGGAGCAAAAGGGGCTGGCGAGGCCGGCAATGTCGGCGCGCTGCCCTCGATCATGAACGCCATCGTGGATGCGCTCGGCATCACGCACATGGATATGCCCGCGACGCCCGAGAAAGTGTGGCGTGCGCTGCGTGCGAACGGAAGCGCTGTATAGATCGTGCCCGAGATCATGAAATTCGGCGTTGGACAATCGGTGAGGCGAAAGGAAGACATTCGCTTCGTCACCGGCCACGGCAATTACACCGACGACATCGATGTGCCGAATGTGGCGCATGCCGCGTTCATCCGCAGCCCCTACGCGCATGCGCGCATCAAAGGCATCGACGCTACGGCCGCACTGGCAGCGCCGGGTGTGATCGGCGTTCTCACGCAGGATGATGTCGCGAAAGAAACCGGCGGCACGATGCCGTTTCATGCGCCGCTGAAAAACCGTGACGGCAAGCCCATTCTGGCGACACCGAAGACGCTGCTCGCGGGCGACAAAACACGCTTCATCGGCGAGGCGGTGGCGATGCTCGTGGCCGAAACGGTGGCGCAAGCGCAAGATGCGGCCGAATTGGTAATGGTGGATTACGAAGAGCTGGCGCCCTCGGGCTCGCTGGAAGCAGCCGCCGAAGGCGTAGGCGATCAGATTTGGGATCAAGCGCCCGGCAATCTGGCATTCGATTGGGTCAACGGCGATGCCGCAGCAACCGATGCCGCCTTCGCCAAGGCCGCGCATGTCGTGTCGGTTGACGTGGTGCAGAACAAAATCCACGCATGCCCGTTGGAGCCGCGCGCGGCTATCGGGATGTACGACGCCGCGACCGGCCAGTTCACACTGCAAACCAATACCCAAGGGCCTTACGGCGTGCAGCATGTGGTGTGCGACGACATCCTGAACATCCCGCACGACAAATTGCGCGTGATCACGCCCGACGTCGGCGGCGGCTTTGGCCTCAAAGGCGAAGTCTATGTCGAGCAGGTATTGGTTTTGCTGGCCGCGAAAGCCTTGGGTCGCTCGGTGAAATGGTATTGCGAGCGCACCGAATCCTTTCTGGCCGATACGCACGCGCGCGACGCCAAAACGCATGGCGAATTGGCGCTGGATGCGGACGGTAAAATTCTTGCGCTGCGTGTGAACGGTATCGCGAATATGGGCGGCTATATCACGCAAGTGGGGCCCGCCGTGCCCACGGCGTTCGGCATGAATATCATTGGCGGCATGTACCGCGTGCCCACGGCTTCCGTGAACATCCAAGGCTATTTCTCGAACAACGCGCCGATTGCGCCCTATCGCGGTGCGGGCCGTCCAGAAGCCGCCTATCTGATGGACAGGCTGATGGATTGCGCGGCCGAGAGACTGGGATTGGACCGCGCCGAAATACGCCGCCGCAACATCCTGCGCGCCGATGAAATGCCCTACAAGAATTTCGCGGGCGTCGTTTATGATTCCGGTGATGGCGTGCGCAATCTTGACGACGCGCTGGCGCGCGCGGATCGCGACGGCTTCGCGGCGCGGCGTGCGCATTCGGAAACACGCGGCAAGAAACGCGGCCTTGGCCTCATCTATTACATGGAGATTGCGGGCGGCCCACCGATCCCGGATCGCAGCTCTGTCCGCTTCACCGACAATGGTGCGGTGGATGTGTACGCGAGCGCGCAATCCACGGGGCAGGGACACGAAACCACTTTCGCGCAATTGGTGGCTGCGGAATTGGGCGTGCCGTTTGAATCCGTTACCATTCGGCAGGGCGACACGAATTATCCCGCCGCCGGTTTCGGCTCTGTCGGTTCGCGGTCGCTGCAAACCTCGGGCATCGCGATGCGCTCGGCCTCACAAGAAGTCATCAAGAAGGGCAAGATCGCGGCAGGCCAGGTTCTGCAAGCGGGGGGCGCGGAAGTCACATTCAACGTCAGCGAAGGCATCGGCCACTTCAAAGTGATGGGGAGCGAGCGCGCGATCAGCACAGCGGAATTGGCCGTGGTGCTCAAGCGCGAGAAAATCCCCGGCTTCGAAGATGGCTTGGATGCAGAGGCGCGCTACGCGCCGAAATCGACATTCCCCAATGGCTGCCACATCTGCGAAGTCGAGATCGACAAAGAAACCGGCGCTATCGAGATCGCGCGCTACATCATCGTGGATGATGTTGGGCGTGTTGTGAATCCGCTGATCGTGGAGGGGCAAATCCAAGGCGGCTTGGCGCAAGGCCTGGGCCAAGTGCTGATGGAGAATTGCGTCTATGATCGCGAGTCCGGCCAGCTTCTGACGGCTAGTTTCATGGATTACGGCG
>CAIYRG010000500.1 GCA_903928515.1 uncultured Alphaproteobacteria bacterium
CGGCATGGCACGCGAGGCGGAGATTGTTTCCGTCGCCGATGTCGCCGTGCTGGTGGGCGCGCTGCAACCGCAGCGCCTGCGCGAACAAGCCAACATCGCCGCACAGAACGCCAGCGGCATCATCAGCATCGGAATCGCCGGCGGTCTCGATCCGCAATTTCGCGCGGGCGACGTGATCGTCGCAGCACAAATTCTGAGCGAGCACGCACGCCATCACGTCGATCTGGCCTGGATGCAACGCATCGCCGCAAAACTTCCCAATGCGGTGGTGGCGCCCATTCTCGGACTCGATGCGATGACATCAACGCGCGAGGCGAAGGCACAGCTTCTTGCGCGTTACGGCGCACCCGCCGTGGACATGGAATCCCATATCGTCGCGGAAGTGGCAGCCACGCATCATCTGCCGTTCGCAAGCTTGCGCGTTGTTTGCGACGGCGCGGACGACACACTTCCCCATGCCGCGCGCAATGCCATCGCGCCTGACGGCACGGTGGCGCTGGGCCGCGTACTCGGCGGCTTGCTGCTGCGTCCTTATGAAATTCCGGCCCTGATCAGACTGGGTAACAACAGCCGCAAAGCCTTTGCGGAATTACTCCGCTGCCGCGACCGTCTCGGTTCCGGACTTGGCGGCCTTGGCTGATTTGATCTCGACCAGCTTGTGTTCGACATGCTTGGAGAACACGAAGGTCGCGGGCCGTTGCTTGTCGAGCGGAATGTCGGCGGCCATTGCGCCATTGGTGCGCACGCCCTTCATCGACACCATCATTGCCTTCAGCGGATGCTTCACGGCATCGGTGACGGCGGTGGCTTCGAAACCGCAATGGACCATGCAGTCGGCGCATTTCTCGTAATTGCCGACGCCGTAGGAATCCCAATCGGTGCCGTCCATCAATTCCTTGAACGTCTTCACAAAGCCTTCGCCAAGCAGATAGCAGGGCTTCTGCCATCCGAAGACGTTGCGCGTGGGATTGCCCCACGGCGTGCAATGATAGGTTTGATTGCCCGCGAGGAAATCGAGGAACAAAGCCGATTGCGTGATCGGCCACGCCTTGCCGCCTTTGCCGCGCGCAAAGACATCGCGGAACAATTGCTTCGTCTTGGTGCGCGTCAAGAAATGTTCCTGATCGGGCGCGCGCTCATAGGCGTAGCCCGGCGACACCGTGATGCCGTCAAGGCCGAGATCGCGCACCGTGTCGAAGAATGCCGCGACGCGCTCGGGGATAGCATCGTTGAACAGCGTGCAGTTGATCGACACGCGAAAGCCGCGCGACTTGGCCAAGCGAATGGCCTCGACCGCGACTTCATAGGTGCCATCAAGACAAACCGACTTGTCGTGCATCGGCTTGTCGCCATCCAGATGGATGGACCAGGTGAAATCCGGGTGCGGCTGATATTGGTCGATCTTCTTCTGCAGCAGCAGCGCGTTGGTGCAGAGGATCACGATCTTCTTGCGCGAAAGGTAGCCCTTCACGATTTCCGGCATCTCGCGGTGGAGCAACGGCTCGCCGCCCGCGATGGAAATCACCGGGGCGCCGCATTCGTCGATCGCCGTCATGCAATCGGCGACCGAAAGCCGCTGATTCAGGATCTCGTCGGGGTAATCGATCTTGCCGCAGCCGGCGCAAGCCAGATTGCAGCGGAACAAGGGCTCCAGCATCAAGACCAGCGGATAGCGCTTCCTGCCGGCCAAGTGCTGCTTGACCACGTAAGAGCCAACTTTGGCCATCTGGCGTAACGGAATACCCATAAGATCGCTCTCTATGTCCGCAATTCGGGAGGTAGGCGGAACTCGATATGTTCCCGAACCCCATCCATCTCCGACACGCTCACCTCGTCCAAACGACGCAGGGCGTCAATGACACTCTGTACCAGAACCTCGGGCGCGGAGGCTCCTGCCGTGACGCCCACGGTGTCGCATCCCTGGACCCAGGCCGGGTTCAGGGCAGAGCCATCGGCGATCAGGTAGGTCGGAACCCCTTCTTCCTGGCCGATTTCCCGTAAGCGGTTGGAATTCTAGCTGTTTTCAGCCCCCACCACCAGCACCACTTCAGCCCGTTTGCACAGCTCGCGCACGGCCGTCTGGCGATTTTGGGTGGCATAACAGATGTCCGAGGTTTCGGGGCCCTGAAGGTCGGTAAAGCGCCGGCTCAAGGCCGCGATCAATGTCTTGGTGTCATCCACCGACAGCGTGGTCTGGGTGACATAGGCTACCGGGATATCGGCGGGCAGATCGATGGCCTCCACATCAGCCTCGGAAGAGACCAGATGCACCGGCGCAGCCACCTGCCCCATCGTGCCCTCGACCTCCGGATGGCCCTTGTGGCCGATCAGGACCAGCGCGCGCCCCTGGGCGACGTAACGCTTGGCCTGGATGTGCACCTTCGAGACCAGCGGGCATGTGGCGTCCATCACCGGCAGGCCGCGAGCCTTGGCCTCGTCCACCACGGTTTGGGAAACGCCATGGGCGCTGAACACCGTAATGGCACCCTTCGGCACCTCGGAAAGTTCTTCAACAAACCGCGCGCCCTTGGCCTTCAGTGCGTCGACGACATGCCGGTTGTGCACAATCTCATGGCGCACATAGACGGGCTGGCCGAACTGCTCGAGCGAGCGCTCCACAATCTCGACCGCGCGCACCACACCCGCACAAAACCCCCGCGGTTGCGCAAGAAGAACCTTAATCATAACCCGCCTCTGTGTTGTCGACAGTCTGTGACGGCCCTGCCAGCGAGACGTTTCCCAAATCCCAAATCTCTTTTGGCGATGTTAGCGGAGAAATCTCCGCGCGCGCGACAGCAAATCGCATCGCACACTTAACCCATCCTGATCGATATAAGGCGGATTAAACCGGGTTCAACCTTTCGCGCTCTGGATACATAATGTAGGGCAATACCTTACGTTATTTGGGGTTGGTCTTCGGATCAGAACGCGCGACAAGCGCGGCGGTTTAAGGGCTTGGGGATGAGCATGGATACGGCGGCCGATTTCGCGAAATTGCAGGAGACGCTCAAGGCGTGTGCCCGCGAGGTGGATGCGACTTTGGAATCGGTTTTGCCCAAACCGGCGGATCTCCAAGCACGGGTACAAGAGGCCGCACGCTATTCCACGTTGAGCGGTGGCAAGCGCCTGCGTCCCTTCCTCGTCATGCAGAGCGCGCAACTGTTCGGCGTGAAACCGGAATATTCGCGCCGCGTCGGCGCGGCGGTGGAGATGCTGCACTCCTACTCGCTGGTGCATGACGATCTGCCGTGCATGGACGACGATGATTTACGACGCGGTCGCCCCACGACACACAAGGCGTTCGACGAAGCGACCGCCGTGCTCGCAGGTGACGCGCTGCTGACGCAGGCCTTCGAGGTTCTCGCCGATCCCGGCACGCACCCTTCCGCTGAAATCCGCTGCCGCCTGGTGACGCATCTGGCGCAATCGAGCGGCACCTTTGGGATGATCGGCGGCCAGATGATCGACATGGAAGCCGAGAAGCGGACGCTGGAGCCTGACGAGATCCGCTTGCTGCAACGGCTCAAGACCGGTGCGCTATTTGAATTCTGCTGCGCCGCAGGCGTGATCCTCGGTGAAGGTTCAAAGACCGATCACGACAATCTGCTGAGCTACGCGCGCGATTTCGGCCTCGCCTTCCAAATCACAGACGATCTGCTCGACGCGCTGGGCGATGCCGAGAAAGCCGGCAAGGCTGTTGGCAAGGATGCAGGCCAAGGCAAGGCCACGTTGATCGGCGCTTACGGCATTGAAGGTGCGCGCGCCGAAGCCGAGCGCTTGGCAAAACACGCGGCCGATACGCTGGCGCCCTATGGCGATAAGGCGCGCGCTCTACGCGCGCTGCCGTTCTCGCTGCTCGACCGCCAATCCTAACCTACCCGACTCAATCAGAAATCCGGCAAAGGCTGCGTGTCGGGCTCATCCTTGTGCATGAGCGAGTTGCGGTGCTGCCGATACAGGCTACGCATCGTCGCGTAATAGTCGACCGAGGTCTTCTTGATCGTGGCGATGGTGTCGATGTTCGCCGCGCGCAGATCGAGCAATTCCATGCCCTCGCGGCCCACCGAATACCAACGGCTGGAACGCCACGTGATATAGGTTAATGGGTCGAAGAAGATATCGATCACATCGCCTGCGATATCACGCGGCGGCCGGGGCCCTAGGAAAGGTAGAACGATATACGGCCCTTCATCCACGCCATAGATGCCGAGCGTCTGGCCAAAATCGCTGTCGTGGTTGGGAATGCCCATATCGGCGGCCACATCGAACAACCCGCCGATGCCGATGGTGGAATTGATCGTGAACCGGCCGAACGTCTGCGCGGCGGGGGTCGCTTGCCCCTGCAACACGTCGTTCACGAATGTGATCGGCCGATCGAGATTGGACAGAAAATTGTGGACGCCGTTGCGCGCGGGCTGGGGAAAGACATCAACATAGGCTTGGGCGACAGGCAGGGCGAAATGCGTGTCGACCTGATCGTTAAAATGGAAGATGGCCCGGTTGGCGCCTTCGTACGGGTCATTGTCGTTGGCATTGGTGGAGTCCGTCGTGGTGGCGCACGCGGCCAGCATCGGGGCGGCTATGCCCAGTGCGCCCAAACACAGGATTAGCCTGAGAGATTTCGCTATCATTTTAGGCCTGCGGTAATGTTCGACGTTCAATTTTTTAAAATCCTTGGCACGAAAAATCGGTCCCGACACAAAAGAACCTCCCCATTAACGTGAGAAACTAGGGGCGGTTGCAATCGTAGAGGCAACTTCCGCGTTATAGAAATAACAGGCCGCTAACTGTCGCCAACCGATCCGGCCGACGAAAGGGAGTCTTACGTGATTCGATACGCCTTTGGACGGGTTCAAATCCTCTTTGCCATCATACTGCTTTTGGCTGTGCCGGGCATGGCACGCGCGGCCGATGACGCGCAGGGCGACCCGGCGGCGGCTCAAATCCAGACTTTCTATGGCGTGCTGGTTGACGCGATGAAAGGCGGCAAAAGCCTAGGCGCCGAAGGCCGTTACAAGAAATTGCAGCCTGCGGTGGACGCCACGTTCGACATCCCCGGCATGGCCCGCCTCAGTGTCGGTCCCGCCTGGGACAAAATGTCCCCCGACGAGCAGAAAGAAATCTCCGTCGCCTTCGAACGCATGACGGTTGCCAATTATGCGGGCAATTTCGACGGCTATGGCGGTCAGAAATTCAACGTCGATCCGATGGTGGCTGATCGCGGCGGCGACAAGCTGGTGAAATCGCAGATGGTGACGCCCGGCGCCGCGTCTGTGGCGTTCAACTATCGGATGCGCAAAACCGGCGACAATTGGAAAGTGATCGACGTCTTCCTCGAAGGCACGATCAGCCAATTGGCGACGCGCCGCGCGGACTTCTCGGCAACCGTGGCCAAGGGCGGCGCGAAGGCGTTGATCCAGAGCCTGAACAGCATCAGCGACAGCATGTTGAAGTAACGAGGCGCGCTAGGCGGCGGACGAATTTTCAGAGCCCGCGAAAAGCCCCAGCGCGGCAGGCAGCACAAAGAACACGCAAGCCAAAATCCACAACAGCGAGATCAGCAGCAGCACGCCCATGCTGGCTGTGCCGGGATGCTCGGACAGCGACAGCGTGCCGAAGGCCGATGCAGTGGTGCCGGCACTCCACAACACCGCGCGCGCCACCGGCGAAGACAGAAGCGCGCACGCGCCATTGCGCCATGCCATCACGAAATAAATATCGAACGCGACACCGATGCCGAACAGAAGCGGCAGCGCGATGATGTTGGCGAAATTGAGCGGCAGGCCAAACGCCACGCACGTGGCGAGCGTCGCCAGCCCCGCCAGCACCAGCGGCGTCAACGCCAACAGCACAGAGCGCGCGCTGCGTAGCGCAAGGCCCAAGATCAGTGCGATGGATAGAAGCGATGCAACACCCGCTTCGATAAAGGCGTTGACGATGGTGCGGCCGGAGTCCTCGATGATGACTGGCGTGCCCGTGGCATGCGGGGCGACAGCCCGCACGATATCGGTGAAGCGTTTCAGATTGGCGGTGTCACGCGTGTCGATGGCGGGGATCGCTTCGACGCGAAACGTACCGTCTTTCGTCACCCAGTCGCGCAACAATTCGGGTGGCAGCGTGTCATAGGTAACGTGCTGCGCCATCATGGCGTCGCGAGTTTGCGACAACAAAGTCTTGAGATCGGGGATCAGCAAACTTTGGGCCGCTCCGCGTGTCAGCGCGCCGGCTTTGGCCAGCCTATCCAACACATCGGCGAGTTTTCGCGCCGC
Organism: uncultured Alphaproteobacteria bacterium; assembly: GCA_903928515.1. Classification (GTDB taxonomy): domain Bacteria; phylum Pseudomonadota; class Alphaproteobacteria; order Micropepsales; family Micropepsaceae; genus CAIYRG01. The sequence goes on from CAIYRG010000500.1 coordinate 6,270, forward strand.
ATCCGGCCCCTCGCCCACTTTGTCGCCCGCCGTGCCGCGCAAGCTCGCAGCCGTATCGGTGAAGCTTTGCACCAGCTCGGCGTCGCTGGGCGCAGGCTTGCTGTCGAACGGATCGAGCGTCGTATCGAGCAGTTGGGATGCGTCTTGAATCGCCGCCAGCTTTTCGTCCTGATCGTCGGGCACGAAGCCGTCGATGGTGACCCCCGCCATCACCTCGGGATGTGCGGAAAGCGCCATCGACAATTGCGCGGCCGCTTGGCGTGTGGGGGTGAGGATTTCAATGGCATTGGGCGAGGTCTGCGGATCTTGCATCAGATCATTGGCGGTTGCCACCGATTGGGTTTTCGGATCGCGCAGATCGAGCGGATTGGCATCGAAAGTGAGGAACGGCAGCACCGCGATGCTGATCAGCGCCAAAACAACCGCACCGATGAGAACAGGCTTCGCGCGAGTCAGTAAAGCGCGATCCAACTTTGCCAGATTGCTGTAGCCGATCTCGGCCGCCTCGGCGGCAGGCGCCATCAGACGCAGCAAGGCAGGCAAGAAGGTGACGCTCAACACGTAGGTGACGAGCATGCCGAAGCCCGCGATCAGACCCAATTCCGCCACGCCGCGATAATCGGTGGGCAGGAACGAGAAGAACCCGGCGGTGATGGCGATGGCGGCCAAAGTGAGAGCGCCGCCAATGTGACGGCCCGCGCGGCCCAGCGCATCGTGCAGATCGCTGGTTTCATAGCGCTCCGCACGGTAGCGCACGCAGAACTGAATACCGAAATCCACACCCAACCCGACGAAGAGTGGAATGAACGCGACCGAGATGACGTTGAACGTGCCCAGCGCCAGCAGCCCGAAGGCGCTGGTGACGGCGAGTCCCGAGAGGAGCGATATCAGAACGGCGAGGATGAGTTTGGTTGAGCGCAACGCCAAAAACAGCATCAGCAGAACGCCCGCCAGCATCAGGCTCGTCATCAGGCCGATACGCTGCGCGATAGAACCGAACTCTTCATCCGACATCGGCACCGGGCCGGTGAGCCGGATACGCACACCGTTGGCGGGCGTGAGGTGCAAGCTTTCCGCATCGGCGCGGATAGCGCGCGCCGCGGCAGCACCCGGCTGTAGCGCATCATAATCAAGATTGGTCTGCATCTCGATGAAGCGGCGAGTCTCGCGCATGGCCGACGGCGCGCCCGTCATCAACGAGCGCCATGACAGGGGCGATGGCGTGGCGGTGAACACGCTGTTCAACGAAGC
>CAIYRG010000501.1 GCA_903928515.1 uncultured Alphaproteobacteria bacterium
GGCCGTAAGCATCGGGAATGCCCGAGACCACGCCCACTGCCGAATAGGTCGCCTCCGCCTCGCCTTTCAGGATTTCAACCTTGCAGCCGAAGCCACGCTCGATTTCGGCCACGAACGATGGACCGTCGGCTGCGGCACGTACCGCTTCGGTCGCCAGCACAACCAAACGGCGCACGCCCATGAATGCAGCAGCAGCAAAGAAGCGCGCCAGATTTTCGATTGCGCTGGCACGACCTTCGGGATTGAGGCGGCCTGTTTCGCTTAAGCCGCGGCCAAGGCCGCATAAGGCACGCTCATTGAAGATCGGAACCGGCACACGGCCACCGCCGGCATAAACGACGAGACGGACAGAATGCGAACCGATGTCGATAACGCCCTCGCGATCGACAGCCACACGAGCTTCCCATGTGCTTCCCGGCAAGCCTTCCCATACTGGCCTGCCGGCAATTGCCGCCCGTCCGCCGTCTGCCATCCCTTACTCGCTCCGATTGGAATTAGACGCCCGGTGCGCACGCCGCCTCGACGTACCTTCAACGGGATGAAGCGCGCTGCCGCGCCCGGAAAGACTGGGATTGGTCATGAAGAACTTATGTGCAGAGAACGGCGGTGAGCCAGGTTTCAGCCGTTCATAACTGCCATCGGGCAGTAGACGCCAGCTTTGCGTATCGTCTCGCATGTTAGCGACCATGATTTGCCCCAGCACCTGCTCATGGACAGTCGGGTTTTCAATCGGCACCAGGGTCTCGACGCGCCAATCGAGGTTTCGTGTCATCCAGTCCGCTGAAGACAGAAAGACCTTGGCATTTGCAGACGGTAGCGGTTCACCGTTGCCGAAGCAAACAATACGCGAGTGCTCAAGGAAACGGCCAACGATCGACTTGACGCGTATATGCTCGCTCAGCCCCGGCACGCCCGGTCGGAGACAGCAGATACCGCGCACGACAAGATCAATCTCAACTCCAGCCTGCGAAGCGCGATACAACGCATCAATGATGCCGGGGTCGACTACCGAATTCATCTTGGCCCAGATTGCCGCCGGTCGCCCAGCACGAGCATGGGCCATTTCCGCCTCGATATACTTCATCAATGTTTCGCGGATATTGATCGGCGAAGCCGAAATCTTCTCGATTGTCTCAGGCTTGGCATAGCCGGTCATGAAGTTGAACAAGCGCGAAGCATCGCGACACAGCGCCGGGTCAGAACTGAACAATGACAAATCGGTATATATCTTTGCCGTAAATGGATGGTAGTTGCCGGTACCGAAGTGGACGTAACTCTTAAGCTCGCCCGCCTCACGACGCACCACTTGTGAGACCTTGGCGTGTGTCTTGAGCTTGATGAAACCGAAAACGACCTGAGCTCCGGCACGCTCGAGATCGCGAGCCAGACGGATATTTGCCTCCTCGTCGAAGCGCGCTTTTAGCTCAATCATAGCCGTGACAGACTTGCCCGCTTCGGCAGCCTCGATTAGCGCCTTAACGATCGGGCTGTCCTCACTGGTGCGGTAAAGCGTCTGCTTAATCGACACTACGTTGGGATCACGAGCCGCCTGACGCAGAAACTGCACCACGACGTCGAAACTCTCGTACGGATGATGGACAATGATGTCCTTGGCAGCGATGGCGGCGAAGCAATCGCCGTCGAAGTCGCGAATACGTTCCGGAAAACGGGCATGAAACGGTTCGAACAAGAGATCAGGACGCTCACTGACGATCAGCTGACGAATGTCGGCAAGACCCAACATCCCGTCGACCCAGAATACGTCGTCCTCTGCACACTTAACCTGCTCGATAACAAAACGGGCGAGCTCAGGCGGACAATCGCGGTTGAAGGTGAGCCGGATTACCGATCCGCGACGACGGCGCTTCAATGCCAATGCCATAACGCGAACCAAGTCCTCCGCCTCATCTTCCAATTCCATTTCGGAATCACGAAGCAGACGGAATAGTCCTCGCTGGCCAATAGTGAATTGCGGGAACAACCGATCGAGGAACATCTCAACGATCGATTCAAGCGCGATGAACCTGATCTCCTGACCGGGCAGACGCACGAAGCGGCGAATCTGACTCGGAATCGGAACCAATGCCCGGAGGTGCTCGCCGTCGGGACGAGTCAGATCGAGCGCAAAGCTAAAGCCGAGATTAGGAATGAACGGGAATGGATGGGCAGGATCGACCGCCAGTGGCGTCAGCACCGGAAATACGCTCTCGAGGAAATAGCGTTCGAGCCAGACGCGGTCAGTTTCGTTAAGGTCGGAAGCATCGACCTCGCGAATACCGGCATCTGCCAGCTCGGCCTTTAACGAGGTCCATTCACGTTGCTGGCGCTCAATCAGTGCCACAGCCAGTTCATGGATAGCGTTGAGCTGACGTTCCGGCGGCAAGCCATCATCGGACAACGTATGAACGCCAGCGCGTAACTGGGCCTTTAGACCAGCGACGCGAAC
>CAIYRG010000502.1 GCA_903928515.1 uncultured Alphaproteobacteria bacterium
CCCGTGCCGCCGCCGCCGGATTGGGTGAACAAAATCTGTTGGCCCTGATGCTCACCAAGGTAGCTGTAATAGAAATAGCTTGAGGCGCTGGACGGATCGTCGCCTTTGTAGCGATACGAGAAACCAATCATCCCGCCTTCTGACGATTTTCCGCGCTCCGGCACAATCTTGTCATGCGCGCAGTTTTTTGCAGGCGCCAGGTCGAAGCGCGAGCTGTCATAGGTGTCCATCGCGATCAGGCAAGAGATGTCGATGGGCTTGCCATCGATCATCAACGCTTGCGATTTTCCGGCATCCGCGGCCAACGCACCCATAGGTAGGAAGCCCGCGGCGCAAAGCGTGAAGAGCCCGGCAATCATAATGCTGCGCATGTCCCTCCCTCACCCGCGCCGCTTACGATTTCGGTTTCGCGGAAATCTTCGCAGGTGCGGATGCGCCCGGACCGTAAAACACCTGCGTGACGAAAGCGTGGCCATCACGCACCGCAACGCCGATGCCGCTCATGGTGAAATCTGGCGACAGGATGTTCTTGCGGTGGCCGGGGCTGTTCATCCAGCCCTCCACCATCTGCTTGGCGAAGCCCTGCGGATCGAAGCCGCGCGAATCGTAAGCCTCGCCGATATTCTCGCCGAACGCGCCTTTGGGGCCGTAATGTGCCTGCATCATATCGCCGGCGATGAAGCGGCCCTTGGCATCGACATGCGACAGCGGTGCGCCACCGGCCATGGCCTGCGAACGCAGCCTTGCGATATCCACCAAGGCATCGTCGCTGCCGAGCTTGGGCGCGTCGGGGGCTTGCCCGGCGCGCGCCGCCCCGATGCCTTGGGCGATCAGCAGCTCGGCTTGGCGCTCGGCCTGCGTGGGTTGGGTTTGCGGAACATATTGCCCCACGGACGCCGCCATCGCAGGCATCACGGCGAACGCGAAAACAGCGAGGAATAAGAGCCCGGCGCGCATCATTCAGGCCGCGGGGACATCCGCGAAATCGACATAGCGCAAACCTTTTTCAGCCAACTTGGCGCGCATGTTGAGAACATCGAGGCTGATTTCGCCTTTGAGATAACGCTGGCGCAGGGCTTCTTCATCGGCCTCGCGCGCTAAAGCTGCGGCCAACACCGCATCCGCCTCCTCGCGGCGAACGACACAAACGCCGTCGTCATCGGCGACGATGGCATCGCCCGCGCGCACGGTGAGGCCGCCCACCACCACCGGCATGTTCACCGAGCCGATTTTGTCCTTGTAGGGGCCTTGAGCGCAGACGCTTTCCGACCACACGGGAAAATCCATGCCTTTGAGTACGCTCACGTCGCGCACGCCGCCATCAATGATGAGCCCCCTCACGCCACGCGTTTTCAGCATCGTGGCCAGCAGATCGCCGAAATAGGCGGTGGCGCTGTAGGATTGCGGCGCGATCACCATGATGTCGCCCGCTTGGCACTGCTCCACCGCGACATGCAGCATCCAATTGTCGCTGGCGCCGGTTTCCACGGTGACGGCGTTTCCCGCGATGCGTCCGCCCGGATAGATGGGCGAAATGCGCGTGGAGAGCAGCCCTTTGCGGGCATTGGCCTCATGCACGGTTGCAACCCCGAGCTTTTCCAAACCCGCCAGCAACGAAGGCTTCAAACGCGGGATATTGCGAACGACGACATTCATGCGAGGGCTCCTGCGGCAGAAGAAAGACGCTGCGAAAGTCGGCTGGACAGGTCTGCCGGACAGCGGGCATATTTGGCTTACTCGCCTCCGCGAGCAAGCTCTAAGCCTCCGCATGCCACGCGCAGCGGACAACTCTGAAACCGCGCCCGATCTCGCGAGACGATTGATGACCGAACTCGAACCCCATGAACGCCGCCTGTGCCCGGTGGACGACTTGCCGGAAGGCAAATCGCGCGGCTTCGCCTTCGGCGCCCGGTCCGACGATTCCGTCTTCGTGATCCGCAAAGGCGAGAGCATCTACGTCTACGAGAATTTCTGCCCGCACAACGGCACCTCGATGTCGTGGATACAGAATTCCTATCTCACGGGCGACGGCTCCAAGGTGGAATGCTATCTCCACGGTGCGCGCTTCAACATCGAAGACGGCGTCTGCGTTGTGGGGCCGTGCGAGGGCGATAAGCTCCACGTCGTGCCGCATCGTATCGTTGACGGCACCCTCGTGATCTCGACGAAGAAGCTCTAACGACCTCTCCAAATTTTGGCTGCGTGGGGAAAAAACGCCCGTTACGCTGGCCTAACGGCACAGTTGCGGCATACTTTCCGGCTGTAGTCTGGTGTCCTACGAAGGGCATTTTAGGGGGAGTTAGTATGAAATTTTCTTGAATCGCGGCCGTCGCCGCGGTGGCTGTTGCCATGTCCGGTTGTGCCTCGGTCGTAAAAGGCACATCGCAATCCATCGCGATCACGACGCCGCCCATTACGGGCGCAAATTGCGTTCTCAGCAGTGCGCAAGGCAATTGGACGGTGGTCTCGCCTGGCGCCGTCACGGTCCAGAAGAGTAAGGAAGACATCCAGGTCCGTTGCAGCAAGTCCGGTTATCAGGACGGCTATGCGACCATCCCGTCGAATTTCCAAGGCTGGACGGTCGGCAACCTTCTGCTGGGCGGCGTGGTCGGCCTCGGCGTCGATGCGGCG
>CAIYRG010000503.1 GCA_903928515.1 uncultured Alphaproteobacteria bacterium
AAGAAAACCGAGCCGCTGCGGGTGGCCGACGCTTCCCTCGGACCGCAACTCAGCGCCGAGACGCGCCAAGCGATCATGCGCGCTGCAAGCCCCGCGCAAGGCTTGGCGCTGCTTCTCGCCAGCCCCGATTTTCAACGGAGATAATCGCCATGACGATCCCCAATATCTGGTCTCGGCGTTCGATTATCCAATCCGGTGCGGCCTGTGCGGCGTTGATGACGCCGGGCATCGGTGTGCGCTTCGCCAATGCCGCGACGCCCGGCGACAAACGCTTTGTGGTCATCATCCTGCGCGGCGGGCTTGATGGCCTTGCGGCGGTGCCTGCGCATGGCGATCCCGATTACGCGGCGAAGCGCGGTGCGCTGGCGTTGCCAAACACCGGGCCCGGCGCGCCCATCGATCTCGACGGCATGTTCGGTCTGCATCCTTCGCTGGCCACGATGGGCCAGCTTTGGGCCGCGAAGGAACTTGTGGTGTTCCACAATGTCAGCACGCCGTATCGCGACCGCTCGCATTTCGATGCACAGAATGTTTTGGAGACAGGTGCGGCTTCACCGCATGCGGTCGCTGACGGTTGGCTCAATCGCGCGCTGCAACCGTTGGGCCTCGGCAATGGCGCTGGTGCGCTGGCCGTGTCGTCGTCGCCGCCGTTGATGTTGGATGGCAAGGTGCGCGTGTCGAGTTGGGTTCCCTCGCGGATGCCAATGACAGACGAAGACTACATGACGCGCGTGAAGATGCTGTACGCGAACGACGCGGTGTTGTCGTCGGCACTCGACGATGCGCTGGTGACGCGCGCCACGGCGCAATCGGCGATGCACGCCGATGCTGCGCCGAACATGGCGGGGCAAGGACAAAATAATCAGGGCCAAAACAATCAGGCGCAAGCCAATCGCGGCGACGTCGTGCCGTTGATGGAAGGTGTGGGAAAAATTCTCGCCGCCGACGATGGCCCGCGTGTCGCCGTGTTCGACATCAGCGGCTGGGACACGCATTTCAATCAAGGGGCGGGCGACGGTCAGTTGGCGCGCCGTCTTCAGGCGCTCGATCAGGGCATCGCTGCGCTGAAGGAGTCGCTTGGTCCGGTGTGGAAGAAGACGGCAGTCGTCGCCGCCAGCGAATTCGGCCGCACCGTCGCCATCAACGGCACGGGCGGAACCGATCACGGCACGGCCGGCATCGCCTTCCTGATGGGTGGGGCAGTCTCGGGTGGAACCATCCATGCCGAATGGGTGGGCCTCAAGAATGAGGCATTGCGAGACGGCCGCGATCTGCCCGCCCGTACCGACACGCGTGCGATCTTCAAGGCGTCTTTGTCGGATCATCTGGGCATCGCGACGAATGCCTTGAACGCCCAGGTGTTTCCCGACACCGGCAGCCTGGCGCCGATCAAGGGGCTTTTTGCCTAACAAATGATCTAATCGCTTTACCGCATTGAGGAAACCGGCTTACTTCGGCCGGACCTGCTACCTATATTGCGGGTTAAGGAGAGATTGGATGTTGCGTTTCCTGGCGCCGCTCATTGCCGGTGTGGCCATTATGCTTGCGCCCATCGCGGCGCATGCGGCGGCCGCAACCGCGCCTGCCGCGCCCGCAGCCGATCTGTTCAGCGTGAACGGCGTCCATGTCGATGCCTCCGCCGAATCCGCCACGGCCGCCCGCGACAGAGCGCTGGCAGATGGCCGCCCGATCGCTTGGCAGCGCCTCTATCGCCGCCTCGCGCCGCAAAGTTCCTGGGACAAGCAGCCCCAACTCGACGACAAGGCGCTGGAGCGCATCGTGCGCAGCTTCGAAGTGGCGAATGAGCGTCGTAGCACAACGCGTTACCTCGCGGACGTCACCTATCACTTCAACGCCAACGAAGTGCGCCGCGTGATGCGCGATGTGGCCGCGCCGCTGGCCGAGACGCGCTCGAAGCCCGCCGTGATCGTGCCGGTGCTGGCGGGCAAAGGCTTCGATCCCAACAACGATTGGGTAAAATCCTGGAACGATCCTGCCGTGATGGAAGGCATCGTGCCGCTCGTCATTCCGACCTCGGACGCACCCGAAATCGGGGCCATCTCGCATGCCGATCCCGGCACGCTCGACTGGTCTTCGGTGCGCGCGCTGGCCGAACGCTATGACGCCAGCGAAGTGGTTGTGGCGCAGCTCGGCAATGGCGGCTCGATCACCGTGCGCTACATCCTCCCCTCAGGCAGCGAGACGCAATCCATCGGCATCGCGCCCGGCGCCTATGCCGCCGCCACCGATGCGGTGTCGCGGAAATTGGGCGATGCGTGGAAGTCGCGCTCCGCCGTCGATTACGGAAAATCCGCGGTGCTGGTCGCCTCGGCACCTTTGAATGGTTTGCAGGATTGGTCGACGATCCGCCTGCGTCTGTCGCAGGTCAAAGCCATCACCGATGTGCAGGTGCGCGGCATGTCGATTGCCGAAGCGCAAATGCAGATCACCTATTATGGCCGCGTCGACCAGCTGACCGATGCGCTGGCGCAGCAGAACCTCGATCTCAAATCCGATGGCGGCGGGGGTACCTACACGATGCGCGTGAGCGGTGTTTCCGCTTCCGCCAACCCGTGAGCAGGCCTTGCGCCACATCCCGAACATCTTGACCGCGTTGAGATTGGCCGCCGCGCCCGCAACGGCGTGGCTGCTCGTGATTGGGAATTACACGGCGGCTTTCGGCTTCTTTGTGTTTGCGGGATTGAGCGACGCGGCGGACGGTTATCTCGCCAAACGCTACAGCCTGAGCACGCGCTTTGGACGCATCCTCGACCCCGCCGCCGATAAGGCGCTGATGCTCGCGGCCTTCGCGACGTTGAGTTATCTGGGCGATGTTCCGGTGTGGCTCACCGCGCTCGTCATCGGGCGCGACATCTTCATCGTCACGGGCATAGGCGTGCTGATGTTGCTCGGCACGCCTGTGCGTATCGCGCCGTTGCTGATCGGCAAATTGAGCACCGCGTTGCAAGTGCTCTACATCGCCGGCCATCTCGCCTCTGCCGCGTTCGATTTCTCGCTCGATGCCGTCGTGCCGTGGGATGCCTATGGCCTCGGGCTTGTCACAGCGTTGTCGGCGCTCGCCTATGCCTGGGTCGGCGGCAACGCTCTGCGCGCGCCCGTGCCGCGGGCCAATGTCCAGGCCTGACGTGACGCAAGATTCCCGCCCGCAGCAATTGGGATTGCCGTTCGGCGCGCGTCCCGCATTGGGCCGCGACGATTTCTTCGTCGCGCCATCGAACGAAAATGCTTTTCGCTTTCTCGAACGCTGGCCCGATTGGCCCGCGCATGCCGCAGCACTGCATGGGCCGGAAGGGGCGGGAAAAACCCATCTCGTTGCCGTCTGGCGCGTCGCCTCGGATGCCGAAATGCTATTCGCGCGCGATGTGACGTTGGAAAAGGTTGCGTCGCTATCGCGCGGGCGCGCACTCGCCATCGAGGATGTCGATGCGCTTCCACCATCGGTAGAGCGCGACCGCGCGCTTCTCGATCTGTTCGAGCGTCATGAAGCGTTGCTGCTCACCGGCCGCACGCCGCCGCAAGCGTGGCCCAGCACCATCGGCGATCTCGGTTCCCGGTTCCAATCGCTGGTGGCCCTACCGGTGGGCGCGCCTGACGACACGCTGCTCGGCAACGTCGCGCGCAAACTCTTCGCCGATCGGGGCGTTATCGTTTCCGATGCGGTGGTGGCGCGCGTGCTCCGCATGCTGGAGCGCACGCCTGCGGCCGTTGCTGCGTTTGTGGAACGCGCCGATAATTTGGCGCTGGCGCAGGCGCGCCCCGTCAACGAGCGCTTTGTTTCGGAAATCCTTGGGATTTGAATGGGGATTTAAAACGCCCGATCTTCGCAAATCCTTCACGGAAAACCGGCATTCTCCGCAGAACAATCCGGTTTTACATGACAGATTCGCAGAATACCCATAAAGATATCGGGAAGAGGCATTCCCTATGACCAGTTCGCTCAGAGACGTCACGCCGGATTCGCAGGACGCAGCGTCCGCATCCGCAACAGATGCCGTGCAGCCCACGCCGGAAATTGCTGCGCCCGAAACCGTGGCAACCGAAACCGCGACGAAGCAGAAAATGCTGATCCCGGCGATCAATCCGGAAACGCCGCAGCGGTTTATCAACCGTGAGCAATCCTGGCTGGCGTTCAATCGCCGCGTTCTGGAAGAGGCGAAAAATCCGCGTCACCCGGTTCTGGAACGTCTGCGCTTCCTGTCCATCTCGGCTTCCAACCTCGATGAATTCTACATGGTGCGCGTGGCCGGCCTGAAGGGCATGGTCATGGCGGGCGTGGTCACGGAATCCGATGACGGCCTGTCGCCCGCGCAGCAATTGGCGCGCGTCGATGCGATGGCCGGCGAATTGATTGCCGATCAGCAGAAGACGTGGGGCGAACTGCGTGTGGCGCTGGCCAGTGCCGGCATCGCGGTCGTCGAGCCGCCGGCATTGGTGCCGGAAGATCGCGTGTGGCTGGAAAAGGAATTCCGCGAGCAGATTTTCCCCGTGCTCACGCCGCTCGCCATCGATCCGGCGCATCCGTTCCCGTTCATTCCCAATCTCGGTTTTGTGATGGCGATGCGCCTCACGCGGCGTTCGGATTCGAAGCTGATCACTGCGCTCCTGCCGATCCCGTCGCAGTTGAAGCGTTTCATT
>CAIYRG010000504.1 GCA_903928515.1 uncultured Alphaproteobacteria bacterium
CCTGCTGGAAAGCCGTAAGCACGGTCTGCCGGTAAGCGGCGACTTGCGCATCGTAATTGGCGCGCGCTTCGCGCACCTGATAGATGCGCGCGCCGCCGTTGAAGATGGTTTCGGCAATGCTGGGTCCGAACGTCCAGGCCGCGTTTGGCGCGCTGAAAAGCGAGGCCAGCTTGCTGCCGGTGAAACCGTAACTGCCCGACAGGGTGATGTCGGGGAACCAGGCAGCCTCGGCAACGCCGATTTGCGCGTTGGCGGACGCCGCACGCCGTTCCGCTTCGGCGATATCGGGGCGGCGTTCCAGCAATGTGGAAGGCATGCCGGCGGGCACGACGGGAACATCCATCGTCATCGTTTGCGCGGCTGCGATGGAAAGTTCGGATGGCGGCTTGCCGACGAGAACGGCGATGGCGTGCTCCAGCTTGTCGCGGGTCAATTGCACGCCGACGCGCTGCGCCTCGGCCGAATCCACTTCGGTTTGCGCGGTCGAGACATCGGCTTGTGTGGCGATGCCCGCGTTCAGGCGGTTCTTGGCGATGGTGAGCGAAGCATTGAAATCGGCGAGTGCGGTGTCGAGCAGACGTGCCTGTTCTTCGGCCGCACGCAGTTGGAAATAGTCTTGCGCCACTTCGCTCTGTGCAAGCAGCCGCACGGCGGCCAAATCGGCGGCGTCGGCGGCGGCTGTGTCCGAGCTTGTCTCCACCTCGCGCCGCACGCGGCCCCAAATATCGATGTCCCACGATCCACTGGCGGTGGCGGTGTATGTGCGGCGCGTACCGCCGCTGCTGCCGGACACGAGGCTTGTGCCAGTACTTGTCCCGCCAGTGCCTGTTGTGCCGCTTGTTCCGGTTGTGCTCGTTGTAGACGTGCCTGTGACGAAGGAACTGGAGCCATTGCGGCCGCCGCCGGTTTCGCGCCCAGAGCCGGTCAAACCGATATCGGGAAACAACGCACCGCGCTGCACGCCGGTTTCGGCGCGGGCCGCGCGATAGGCAGCTTCCGCTTCCGCGACATTCTGATTGTTGATGGCGACTTGCTTCTCGAGATTGTCGAGAACGGGGTCGTTGTAGATCGACCACCAATTTTCCGAATTGACCTGCGCGGGTGTCGCGGGTTTCCAGCCCTGGTCTTCCTTGAAGCTCTGCGGCACGGGCGCTTCGGGCCGCACGAAATCCGGGCCCACGGCGCAAGCCGATAGCGATGCGGCGGCGAGCGCGACGATTGAAGCGTGCGAGAAAAGCCTGGCGTGATTCATGTTGTGCTCCGAGCTTGGCGCGCGCCGCCGCGGAAGAGGGCTGCACGCAGGCGCCGCCAGCGTTCGTTACCCCAGTCGCCAAACCGGTCGAGATACAGATAGACGACCGGGGTGGTGTAGAGCGTAAGGATCTGACTGACGATCAGGCCGCCGACGATGGTGATGCCCAGCGGATGGCGCATCTCAGCACCTTCACCGGACATTACGGCGAGCGGCACCGCGCCGAGCAGTGCGGCCATCGTCGTCATCATGATCGGGCGGAAGCGCATCAGCGCGGCCTTGTGGATGGCTTCCTGCGCGGAAAGGTTTTCGCGCCGCTGCGCGTCGAGCGCAAAGTCGATCATCATGATGGCGTTCTTCTTCACGATACCGATCAGCAAGATGACGCCGATCAAAGCGATGAGGCTGAACTCGGTGTTGAAGAGCTTCAGAGCCAGCACCGCCCCGACGCCGGCGGACGGCAGGGTCGATAGGATCGTGATCGGGTGGACATAGCTCTCATAGAGAACGCCGAGCACGATGTAGACGGCGACGATGGCTGCTGCGATCAGGATGGGCTCATTCGCGAGCGATTGCTGGAACACCGCGGCGGTTCCCGCGAAGGTGCCGTGAATGGAAATGGGGACATGGATTTGCTCCATCGTCCTGCGGATGGCGTCGGTGGCATCGCCGAGAGACGCATTTGCCGGCAGATTGAAGGAGAAGGTGGTGGCCACGAAAGGCCCTTGGTGGTTGATCGACAAGGGCGTGGCGCCCGGTCCGTATTCGCTGAACGCGGCCAGTGGCACCATTGTTTCCTCATTGGTGCTGATGGATGAGCCTGTCGAGGCGCCGCCGCGGGCGCTGTTGGTGAGCGCATTTTGCGACGCGTTGCGCGCAGCGGTGGCCGCGTTCGAGGTAGTAGCGCCCGCACTTGTGGTGGGCGTGACGGCGGATGTGGCTGCGGTCGAGGCGCCTGTGGCGCTGCCGATTTCCGTGGTGCCCGCAGCGGCAGCGGTTGCCGCCGTGCCGCCGACGGCGCCCCCTGAGGTGCTGACAAACACGTCCTTCAGCGTTTCGGGGCTTTGCCAGAACTCCGGCGCGACCTCCATGACGACATGATATTGGTTCAGTTCGTTGTAGATGGTCGAAACTTGGCGCTGGCCGAACGCATCGTAGAGCGTGTTATCCACTTGGGTCGCGGTGATGCCCAAACGCGACGCGGTTTGCCGGTCGACGTTCAATTCCACATCCAGGCCTTTGTCCTGCTGGTCCGAATTGACGTTCTGCAATTCGGGAACATCTTGCAGCGCTTGGGTGATTTTCGGAACCCATGTGTTGAGATCCGCCAGTGAATCCGCCTGGATTGTATATTGGTATTGGCCATTACCCTGGCGGCCGCCGGCGCGGATATCCTGCACCGCCTGCATGAACAGGCGCGCGCCCGCCACGCGGTTGAGCTTCGCCGTCAAGCGCCGGATCACTTCATCGCTCGACACGTCACGGTCGGAGAGCGGCTTCAGCGCGATAAAGCCGAAGCCGGAATTGGTGGCGCCGCCGCCCGAATTGCCGGTGAACACCACAACGTTCTGCACGGTGGGATCGGAGCGCAGGATCGTCACGAATTGGCGCAGCTTCGTCGTCATGGCCTGAAACGACGTGCTTTGATCGGCGCGGATGCCGGCGGTGATGCGTCCCGTATCCTGCTGAGGGAAGAAGCCCTTGGGGATGGTGATGTAGAGATAGGTGTTCAGCGCCACGGTGAGCGCCAGCACGATGATGACGATGAACGCGTTTGCGATCGCCCAGGAGAGTGTGCGGTCGTAGAAATTGACGGCACTTTGGTAGAAATTCTCCGCGCGGCCCAAAACGCCTTTGCTGTGCTCCGGCTTCTTGGAGCGCAGCACGTAGGCGCACATCATCGGCGTGGTGGTCAGCGATACGACCAGCGACACCAAAACCGCCGTCGATAGGGTGAGCGCGAATTCGCGGAAGATGCGCCCGACCAATCCGCCCATCAGCAGGATGGGCAGGAACACCGCCACGAGCGAGATGCTCATGGACAGAACCGTGTAGCCCACTTCGCTCGCGCCGATCAGTGCG
>CAIYRG010000505.1 GCA_903928515.1 uncultured Alphaproteobacteria bacterium
CGTCTTAAGGCCGAGGAAGTCGAACTTCACCAATCCGGCTTTTTCCGCGTCTTCATAGTCGAACTGCGTCACCGGTATTTCGGAGCGCGGATCGCGATAGAGCGGCAGCAATTCATCAAGCGGCCGGTCGCCGATCACGATGCCGGCCGGATGGGTGGAGGCGTGGCGATAAAAGCCTTCGACCTGATTCACGATGGTGAAAAGATCGTCGACCTTTTCATCCTGCTCGCGCGCTTCCTGCAATCGCGGCTCGGTGGCCAGCGCGTCGCCGAGGGTCATAGGCTTGCCGGGCGGATTGGGAATGAGCTTGGCCAGGCGATCCACCTGCCCCAGCGGCAATCCCATCACGCGGCCGATGTCGCGCACTGCGGCGCGCGCCTGCAGCGAACCCAGCGCGATGATATGGCCGACACGGTCGTAGCCGTATTTGTTCTGCACATAGCGGATGACCTCGTCGCGCCGCTCCTGACAGAAATCGATATCGAAGTCCGGCATCGAGATACGATCCGGATTGAGGAAGCGCTCGAACACCAATCCAAAGCGCAGCGGGTCCAAGTTCGTGATGTCGAGCGTCCACGCCACCAACGATGTCGCGCCCGAACCGCGCACGCCCACCGGAATGCCGTTGGCGCGCGTCCATTTCATGAAGTCCGAGACGATGAGGAAGTAACCCGGAAAATCCATCTTGGTGATGACGCCAAGCTCGTAAGCGAGACGGTCATCGTAAACTTGCTGCTCGGCAAAGAGGCCATGCTCGGCCAGCCTGCGCCGCAAACCGGACTCGGCCTGCGCCTTCAATTCCTCCGCCGTGGTCAAACCGGATTCCGGGACAAACTGCGGCAGAATAGGGCTGCGTTTTTTCGGCTTGTAAGCACAGCGGCGCGCGATCTCCACCGTGTTCGCGATCGCCTCGGGCAGATCGGAGAACAGGGCCGACATTTCCTCCGCACTTTTGAAACGGTGCTCGGGCGTCAGACGCTTGCGGTCTTCTTCGTAGAGAAAGCGTCCGCCGGAAATGCAGAGCAGCGCGTCCTGTGCGGCGAACATTTCTTCCGAACCGAAATGCACATTGTTGGTCGCCACCAGCGGCAGCTTCTTGGCATAGGCCAAATCGATGAGCTGTGTCTCAATCGCCGCCTCGTTGGGCAGACCATGGCGCTGCAATTCGACATAGAGCCGGTCGCCGAACATAGCATGCAGCCGGTCGAGCGCGGCTTCGGCCGCCTGTGGCTGGCCTGCGGCGAGCAGCGTGTTGATGGGCCCTTCCGGGCCGCCGGTGAGCGCAATCAAACCGCCCGACAATTCGCCGAGCAAGTCGGCTGCGACATGCGGAAGATCACCGGGCTCGACCCGCAGATACGCTGCCGACGCCAACTTGGAGAGATTCACATAGCCATCGCCATCCTTCACCAGCAGCGCCAGATTCGGATACTCGCGGCGCGGGCCGAAGACCGGATTGACCGGCGGCTCCAGATCGACCGCCAGCGAGATGCCGACGATGGGCTGCACGCCCGCCTTCGCCAGAGTCTCGGTAATCTCGAAGACGCCGAAGAGATTGTTGCTGTCGGTGACGGCCACCGCAGGCATCCGCATCTTGGTGCAGAGCTTCGCCAACTCCTTCGGCGGCAACGCGCCTTCGAGCAGCGAATACGGGCTCTTGACCCGCAGATGGACAAAAGATGCGTGACCGCCGGACATGGCGCGACTCCGAGAGAACGAAGGCGAGAGTATCAACGGCTGGGGGCCTGGGGGCCTAGCGCGTCAGCCGGAACCACCCGCTTTATCCACACCCGCGAATTTGCTGCTTCCGCGTGGAAACGCTCCGGGGTGCGACATCCCTACAGGAGAGGTAAATTCGGAGGCTGCTCTTAGGAACGCAGTTCTTTGGCGGCGCTGTGTGCGTGGGCCGAGGTCTGGATGCTAGACGCGCTCTGAATGGGCGAAGCAGCGCCGGAGGGATCACCGGCAAAACACAGGAACCCGACCGAGAGGATGAAAACGACGAGGCTCACGCCGGCCACTGTTTCCTGAAACCACTTCTTTTCAAACACCGTCGTCATTGCCGTTTGTCCTCTGTTCTCTTTTATGTTCTTTATCTGTTCTCGTATTGTCAAGAACAAAACAGGATCAAATTGCGGTCCCCAAACATGTCATCACGCAAGTCCCTGAACTAACGCGTGTTTTGTCTGATCGTTTCCACCCGTTAACCATAAAGAGTGAGAACAGAACCAGGAACAGAACTGCTGCTCTGTTCTTTCGCGCCCATCTGTCTTAGGTCCGAGCCCATGTTGCGGCTCACCGATCTCAAGCTTCCTCTGAACCATCCGCCCGAGGCGCTGCGCGCCGCCGTACTGGCGAAGTTGGGCGTGCCAAGCTCCGATCTCGTGCGCTTTGCCGTGTTCAAACGCGCCCATGACGCGCGCAAGAAATCGGCCATTGCGCTGATCTATTCGGTGGATGCCGAGGTGAAGAACGAAGCGGCGGTGCTGGCCAAGGCCAAGAACGATCCGCACATTCGCCCCACGCCCGACATGGAATACCGCGCGGTCACACACGCTCCCGCTGGGCTGAAACTGCGCCCCATCGTGATCGGCACGGGCCCGTGCGGATTGTTCGCCGCCCTTATCTTGGCGCAGATGGGCTTTCGCCCGCTGATCCTCGAGCGCGGCAAGGTTGTGCGCGAGCGCACAAAGGACACGTGGGGCCTTTGGCGCCGCTCGGTGCTGAACCCGGAATCGAACGTGCAGTTCGGCGAAGGCGGTGCCGGCACGTTCTCAGACGGCAAGCTGCACAGCCAGATCAAAGATCCGCGCTATCTCGGGCGCAAAGTGCTCACCGAATTCGTGACGGCCGGCGCACCGGAAGACATCCTCACCGAAGCCAAGCCGCATATCGGCACGTTCCGGCTGGTGACGATGGTGGAGCGTTTGCGCGAGACGATCGAAAAATTGGGCGGCGAATATCGCTTCAGCGCACGCGTGGATGATTTCGATATTGAAGTGCGCGCAGATGGCACCCGGCAGATGCGCGGCGTGGTGCTGGCCTCAGGCGAGAAAATCGCGGCCGACCATGTCGTGCTCGCCGTCGGCCATTCGGCGCGCGACACGTTCGAGATGCTGCACGCGCGCGGTGTGGCCATCGAAGCCAAGCCCTTCTCTATCGGCTTTCGCATCGAGCATCCGCAATCGCTCATCGACCGCGCGCGCTTCGGCCCGGCTGCGGGCAATCCGATTTTGGGTGCTGCCGATTACAAGTTGGTGCATCACGCCAGCAACGGACGCGATGTGTATTCTTTCTGCATGTGCCCAGGCGGAACGGTCGTGGCGGCCACCTCCGAAGAAGGGCGCGTTGCGACCAACGGCATGAGCCAATATTCGCGCAACGAGCGCAACGCGAATGCCGGCATCGTGGTCGGCATCAATCCTTCCGATTATCCGGGCGGCGCATTGGCCGGCATTGCGTTTCAGCGGCAATGGGAAGAGCGTGCGTTTGCGGCCGGCGGCGGCACCTACGCGGCACCGGGGCAGCGCGTGGGCGATTTCCTGCGCGGCGAGGCCTCAAGCACGCTGGGCGATGTGGTGCCGTCTTACAAACCCGGCGTGACGCCGACCGATCTCGCATCGTGCCTGCCCGATTATGCCATTGAAGCGATCCGCGAGGCCCTGCCCGCCTTCGCCAAACAGATCCACGGCTTCGCGATGGAAGACGCGGTGCTCACCGGGGTGGAGACACGCACCTCATCGCCCATTCGCATCACGCGCGATGCGAATTTCGAAAGCACGAACACGAAGGGGCTTTATCCGGCAGGCGAAGGTGCGGGCTTCGCGGGCGGGATTTTGTCGGCCGGAGTCGACGGCATCAAAGTAGCGGAAGCTTTGGCGATGGAGGTGGTGGCACGGACTACCGCTGCTTAGTCACCACGGCTTCGCGTTGCAGAGTGATTTGCCGGAAATATCCTCGATATCGACGCCCTCGACTCCATATCCATACGTGACATAGGGCTGACCGTTGAAACGGACGAAGTGCATCTGTTCGTCATACCCGTAGCCATCCAGAAAATATTGCAAGAACCTGCCTGCCTTGTCGGGATCAGGTGTTCCTTCGAATAGCCAAAGGTTTATTTGATAGGCGCTGCCGGCCACGGCTGTGACAAGCCAAGCTTCCGGTTGATCCGGATAGAGCGCAACGCGCTTCTCGCGAATAGTCCACCGATCCGGATCGTCCAACAACAAGTCGCTGCCATCCGCTGCGTTGGCGCTGTTGGCAGAAGCCTCGATAGCCTCTGGAGAAAGAACGTCGGACACCGAGCCGACCTCTTCCTCATCACCAAACGGCAGCGCGTTTCTCGCTACCCATATACCGCGCCCTGTTGAAACCAACCCTTTCACTGCGGAACAAACATCCGACGCTTCCGGAACAACTTCGTGGAGGTCGACGAACTTCTCCAGCGGCTTGTCCAATTCCGCGATGCGCCCATTATAAGACCCTTTGATGCAATCCTGCATGTCGCCGAGAAGCGGCCGCGGGCGGTCGGGATCGTCTCGTTCGATGCATTCGCTTCTCTCCTTCAGCCAAGTCTTCTGATCGTCTATCAGGCGCTTGCGATCCGATGCATTTGCGCCGGACAAGCGCTCAGCGAAAAGCGCGGCGAGTGCTCGATCGGCATCGGACAAATAAGGATCGTCGCAAATCGTTTTCTCAACCGCGTTCTTCGCCTGCTTGCAATCGAAGCTCGGGTTGAAATCCACGGTCTTTGGCGCAGCACTGGATTGTGCAGAGGCGGCCAGAGGAATGGCGGTGAGCACCGCCGCGGCGAGACAAAACCGGAAGCTCATTTGCCGCTCCCCACGCAAATTCGCTTCCAAGTCACCGCATCAATAATCCCGCCATAGCCACCTAGAAGAATGAAGGGATAGCCGCGGAACCGGATGAACCTGTCTCCGTCGGAGTTGGGGTCGGTTTCGATCTGATGGAGAAACTTTTTCGCTTTGTTGCGCCCCAGGAAGAAATTGTATTCCGGAAAGCGAAGGCTCCCTTCCCAGGTCGTAAATAGCCAAATGTCAGGCTGACCAGGAAAGAGCGACAACCTTTCGACATCATAACCGTATCTCGGACTCTCGCTGACGATCGTGTCGTCCACTTGCGCTGCATCGGCCAGAGCCGACGCTGCGATGAAGCGAGCCAAATCCTTAGGCGCAACACTTTGCGCCACCGGTTTGGTTTGGAGCGCATGAAATGCAATCAGACGATAGCGTCCATGCGCTCTTAAATTGTCGACCGCGGAACAAACGTCCTTCGCGTCCGGCGCGTCTACCGACATGTCCACGAAATGGCGAAGCGGCTTCTCCAATTCGGCGATGCGGCCTTCGTACGAACCCGATATGCAGTCGCGCATGTCGCCCAACATAGGGTTCATGCGATTCGGATCATCGCGCTCCACACACGCGTCGCGATTCCGTATCCACAAGCTCTCCCGCGCCACGAGGCTTTGACGCTCCGCGGCATTCGCCCGCTTCAACCGCTCGCCATAAACCTTCGTGAGATAACGATCGGATTCCGACAAGCTGTCACTGCTGCAAATCGCCTTTTCGACAGCGCTTGAAGCATTCGCGCAATCGAAGCCAGAACCAAGCCTAGGCGCTGGCGCTGCGGCTTTGGTCTCAGCGGCCATAGCGCTGGCGAAAACCAGTGCCACGGTTGCGAATGTGCAAAATCGGATAGCCATTGGTTATGCCCCGCGCGCAAAAACTGCAAGCGATAGAGAGCATGAACGGATGGGGTTCGTGTTCCGTAAAGAACGGGAACCTACCGCACAGAGCCGCACAAATGCGTCCAGCCGAGCTGCCGCAACGCTTATGGCAGGGCGAGTGGACTTAGTTGTCGCTTGCGTCGGTGTGCTTCTGGAAACTCGGCACGTCGCAAAAAAGCGCGCGCGCGACGAAGAAGAAGATCGCTACGCCCGCAGACAAAATGGGCGCGCTCGCTCTCAAGGCCTCGACACCGTGCGCTGCGCGATATTCGAGCGGAACGATGCCGGCCGCGGCTGCGATCACCGCCATCACAGCAAGGTTTTTCCAGTTCGTTTTGGATTTCGGATCTGCTGTCGTCATGTCTCTCACTCTTCTGAGCGCGGGCATCATGAGCGTTGTTCGGTAAACGAAAGCCGAAAGAATGCTGGCGTTTTGTATGAGCATTAACGAGAGGTAAATTGAACCTCGACTGCCGCCACCGCCTTGGGAATGCAGTGCAATTCCCTTACGGCAATTCATCTTTGCGCAACCATAAGAGGTGTATCCGGGGATATGCACCGGAAACCAAGCCGGTTCTATTACGGGTGGTCCATGAAAGGCATCGTTTTCAATCTTCTCGAAGAGGTTGTCGTCAAACGTCACGGCGAAGACGCCTGGGATGGATTGCTCGACGCCACGGGATTGGCCGGCTCTTACACCTCGCTCGGCAGCTATCCGGACGACGAGATCATCAAACTCGTGACCGCCGGTGCGAGCGCCTTGGAAATGGCGCCGACCGATCTGCTGCGCTGGTTCGGCCGCGAGGCCATGCCGCTGCTGGCGCGCCACTACCCCGTCTTCTTCAAAGATCACAAATCGACGACGTCGTTCGTCCTCAGCGTCAACCACATCATCCATCCGGAAGTGCGCAAGCTCTACTCGGGCGCGCATTGCCCGTTCTTCCGTTTCGAGGAAACTGCCGACGGCGCAATCCTCATGGGCTACGATTCCCCGCGCCAATTGTGCGCCCTGGCGCACGGCTTCATCGAAGGTGCGGGCGATCACTTCGGCGAAACCATGGCCGTCGATCATTTAAGCTGCATGCACAACGGCGATCCGAAATGCCTGATGAGCATCCGCAAGGTGGCTTAACGCCACCTGCAGCATCGAGCCTTGATGCCGCCAATGCCGAAATCCAACGGCTGAAGCGCAAGCTCGAACGCGAACGCGCCACGCGCATCCAAGCCGAAAGCATCGCCGAAAAAGGCCTGCGGGAGCTTTACGACCGCCAGCGCCAAGTCGAGCTGATGGAAAAGATCGCCACCGCCTCGAACCAGACGAGTTCGGTGATGGACACGCTGAAATTCGCCGTCGAGCAGATCTGCGAATTCACGACATGGAGCATTGGCCACAGTTACATCGTGATCGGGAAAGGCGCGGATCGTCGGTTGCGATCCACAGGGCTCTGGCACCAACTCGGCCAAACCGATGTGGAAAAATTCCGTCGTATCAGCGAACAATCCGAATTCGAGGACGGCATCGGCCTGCCCGGCCGCGCGATGTCAACAGGCAAGCCCGTTTGGGTGGATGATGTCACCGACGACACGAACTTTCCTCGCCGCCTGATCGCGGAAGCCTGCGGCCTGCGCGGTGCCAGCGCATTCCCGGTGTTTTCCGGTGATCGCGTCGTCGCCGTTCTGGAATTCTTCACGGAAATCGCACGCGAACCAGAAAGCTCGCTACTCGAACTCATGGTGCAGATCGGCCAGCAACTCGGCCGCGTGATCGAACGCCAGAAATCGGACGACGATTTGCGCGAACGCGCGCTGCAATTGATGCGCGCGCGCGACGATGCGAAGGCGGCCGACCGCGCCAAATCCGCGTTTCTGGCCAGTATGAGCCACGAATTGCGCACACCGCTGAATGCCATCATCGGATTTTCGGAAGTTCTGAAAAGCCAGTTGTTCGGCCCGATCGAGAACAAGCGGTATCGCGCCTATCACGAAGACATTTACAACAGCGGCAATCACCTTTTGTCGCTCATCAACGATGTTCTCGACATCACGAAGGCCGATGCCGGCCAGCTGGTTCTGCACGAAGAACGGGTGAACATCCCCGCCGTCATCGCGGAATGTCTGCATATGGTGGAACCGCAAGCCCGAAAGGGCAGCGTCGCATTGCGCGTTGCAAAGATCGAGCTTTACGAGCTGCGCGCCGATGCACGGCGCATCCGCCAAATCCTGCTCAACCTTTTGTCCAATGCCGTGAAGTTCACGCCCGATGGCGGCACTGTGACGGTGTCTTCGGGGCTCTCCGACGGGGGATTGGCGATATGCGTTGCCGACACGGGCATCGGCATGAAGGCTGAAGATATTCCGCGCGCCCTCGAACGCTTCGGCCAAATCGACAATGCGCTGTCGCGCAAATACGAAGGCACCGGCTTAGGGCTGCCGCTTTCGAAGCAGTTGATCGAATTGCATGACGGCAAATTGCTGATCGAGAGCGCGCTCGGGGTGGGAACGGTGGCCTCGGCAATTTTCCCAGCCTCGCGCGTGAGCATGTCCCGCGCAGCGTGAATTAACCCGCGTTCGCCAGCGTGCCGTTGTCGAGGACCAGTGTGCGGTCCATCTTCTTCGCCAGATCGTAATTGTGCGTGGCGATCAGCGCTGAAAGGCCTGAAGCCCGCACGCGCGAAATCAAAATTTCGAACACGCCATCGGCGGTGTGCGGATCGAGATTGCCGGTGGGCTCATCGGCCAGCAGCACGCGCGGGCTATTGGCGAGAGAGCGTGCAATGGCGACGCGCTGCTGTTCGCCGCCCGAAAGCTGGGCCGGGCGATGGGTGAGACGCGCACCCAAACCGACTTGCGCCAAAATCTCGTCGGCGGCCGCTTCCGAAACGCGCTTGCTGTGCCCGGCGATGCGCATGGGAATGGCGACATTCTCGCGCGCCGAGAATTCCGGCAGCAGATGATGGAATTGGTAGACGAAGCCCAGCGTGTCGCGCCGCATCTGCGTGCGCTCATGCTCCTTCAGATTCCGCGCCGAGCGGCCGTCGATAAAGACCTCACCTTCGGAGGGTTCTTCCAGTAGGCCTGCGATATGCAAAAGCGAGGATTTTCCCGAGCCCGAAGGACCGACCAGCGCCACGATTTCGCCGGGATGCACTTCCAGCGACACGTTCTGAAAGACGACAAGATCGCCCGCCGCCTGCTTGAAGATGCGCGACACTCCGTCGAGCTTGAGCGCGGGATTACTCATAGCGAAGCGCTTCCACCGGATCGAGGCGCGCGGCGCGCCACGACGGATACAGCGTGGCGGCGAACGACAAGAACAGCGACATCAGCACGACGGAGACAATATCGGAGGAATCGATCTGTGCCGGGATTTTGCTTAGGAAATAGATTTCCGGGTTGAACAATTCCGCGCCCGTAAGGCTCGTGATGAATTGCCGGATATTCTCGATGTTGGCGCAGAATAACACGCCGAGGAGCACACCGACGAAAGTCCCGACCACACCGATGGAAGCCCCCGCGATGAAGAACACGCGCATCACCGCAGCTCGGCTGGCGCCCATGGTCCGCAGAATGGCGATATCGCCGCTTTTGTCCTTCACCAGCATGATGAGGCTGGAGATGATGTTCATCGCCGCCACCAGGATGATCATGGTGAGGATCAGGAACATCGTGTTGCGTTCGACTTCCAGCGCACCGAACAGCGAAGAATTTGTCTGCTTCCAGTCGGAAACGAGAGAGAGATGCCCGGCCGCGCGCGCCACGGGACCGCGCAAATCAAAGACGCTGTCGGGATCGCTGACCATGATCTCGATGCCTTCCACCGTGTCACCCAGGCCGAAGAACAATTGTGCTTCCTTGAGCGTCATGAAGACAAAGGTCTGGTCGTATTCCGACATTCCCACTTTGAACGTGCCGCCGATGCGATAGGTCTTCGAGCGCGGCGTCGTGCCGAAGGGCGTAACAGCACCTTTGGGCGCCAGCAGCGTGACGGGATCGCCGACGCGCAGGCCCAGCTTGTCGGCCAGACGTTCGCCCAGGATCACACTGTCGCCGTCCTCAAAACCGTTCAGCGCATCGGGCGTCAGCGACGAATAAATCGTGGGATATTTCTTGAGGTCGTCGGCGCGGATACCGCGCACCAACGCGCCCAAGGATTGGCCTTGCGAACTGGCCAACACCTGGCCCTCGATGATCGGCGTGGCCGAGACGACGCCAGGGACCGCGCGAATACGTTGCGTGGCGGCGTCATAATCCGGCAGCCCTTGCGTGATGCTGCTCACGATCATGTGGCCGTTCAGGCCCAGGATGCGGCCCAGCAACTCGGCGCGGAAGCCGTTCATCACCGACATGACGATGATGAGCGTGGCGACGCCGAGCGCGATGCCGACCAGCGAGAAGCCGGAGATGACGGAGATGAAGCTTTCCTGCCGCTTGGCCCGCAGATAGCGGGCCGCGATCATCCACTCGAAACCGGAGAAGGCACGGGTGCCTTTCTTCGCGTCGGACGGTTTTGTGGTGGTGGACACGCCTTGGGAGGCCATAATGGCTCTTTGTGCCGCAAATCGCTTCGGATACTTCTTAGGCAGCAATGCCCCGGACCGCAATCACAGCGGCCCGGCGGCATTATGAATTCCCAATATGAATTCAAATCTCTTGATCTGGAGTTACGAATGCAGCGCGCTTTGAGCACCCTCCGCGTGGACGGGACCCGCCCCAATTTCCCGGCCTGGTACCAGACGGTGGTGCGCGAGGCCGATATGGCCGAACCCTCGCCCGTGCGCGGCTCCATGATCATCAAGCCCTGGGGCTATGGCGTGTGGGAGCAAATCCAGAAATCTCTCGATGCGCGGATCAAGGCCACCGGCCACGACAATTGCTACTTCCCGCTGTTCATCCCCCTCTCCTTCATCGCCAAGGAAGCCAGCCACGTTGAAGGCTTCGCCAAGGAGATGGCGGTCGTCACC
>CAIYRG010000506.1 GCA_903928515.1 uncultured Alphaproteobacteria bacterium
CCGGTTGATGCCCGGCGCGCGAGTATATCGACCTATTTACTACAGATGGAAAGTCGGCGGCGGCCCGGCGCAATGGTACGAGGCCGACGGCATCTTGATCTACGAAGACCACCTCTTTGTAATCGAGGTAAAAGGGGGCGCCTTCACGTACACATCGCCTGCGAACGATCTCGATGCGCATCTCGCGTCACTCCGTACGCTGCTGCAAGCGCCCGCCAGGCAAGGGAGCCGGTTTGTAGATTTCTTGGAAAGCGCGCAGGAAGTCTCGATTGCGAACGCAGAACACAACGAAATTGCGAAACTGCGACGTTCGGATTTCCGGCATGTGACCGTATGCACGATCACGCTTGATGCCTTCACGGCGTTGGCGGCGCGCGCGCAACATCCTCGATCAGAACTACCAGCTGACCTATGGCTTTCCGGCACCCGGCCGCAGCTTCACCTTCTCTGCACATCTCGATTTCTAAGCACGAGAGACCGGCACTACGCAGAGCCGCACATAGAAAAATCCCCTTCCCGGCAAACCGGGAAGGGGATTTTTTTGTGAAAGCCTCCGGGGGGAGAGGACTTCCACTCAGGGCCGCGCGCGGGGGGGTGCGCGCAGACTCCGTTCGAAAAATCAGTAGCCGTAACGATCGCCGTAAGAGCGGTCATAGCCATACCCATAGCTGGGCGGCGGAGGCGGCGGTGCGTAATAGCGCGGCTGCGGAGGCGCTTCGTGCGACGAGGCCACAGCGCCGATTAAGCCAAGGGCCAGAATGCCCGCGCCGATGGCCAGTGCCGTGTCTTGATGGCCATGCCAATCGCGGTGATAGCCGCGGTCCCAATGCTCACGATGACCGCCCCAGGGCGCAGCCGATGCGGCCGAGCTGCCCAGCAGCGTCAGCGCCAGACCGGCGGCTATGGCTTTGGTGAGGGGCGATTTGGCGAGGCGGTTCATGACGGGATGTCCCTGTGTTTCGAGAGCATCCTCGTCTTTCCCGGCTGAACGGAACCTGAAGGCAATAAGGCCGGATTGCGGCGAGGCCTTCCCTCAACGAAGCCAGACATTGTGCCCACAATCGGGGGCGGGTAACACGCCCTGCATGTCCACGCTTCTCACCACGCGGCATCGCCGTATTCTGCGCGTCTTCTCTCGCCGCTGGCAGCGGCGCTTTGTCTTTCTGTGCGGTGGCTTGGCCGTGGGGCTTGCAGCGGTCGGTTTGGCCCGCGCCTCCGATTGGGCGCAGGCGATGTTCACCGCGTTCCAGGGCCGTGCGCCTTACGGCAGCCTGCTGCTCACGCCGCTCGCCTTCGGGGCCATCGCGTTTCTCACGCAGCGCTATTTTCCGGGCGCGCAAGGCTCAGGCATCCCACAAGCCATCGCCGCGCGGCGTCTGCGTGCGCCGGAGCAACGTTTGAAGCTGGTGTCGCTGCGCATCGCCTTCGGCAAGACCGTGTTGATGCTGGCGGCGTTGCTCGCGGGCGCCTCCACGGGGCGCGAAGGGCCGACGGTGCAGATCGGCGCTGCCATCATGTCGGCCTTTGGGCGCATGTCGCCCAGCCGCCAGCCGGGTCTGCTGCTGGCCGGTGCATCCGCGGGCGTTGCTGCCGCGTTCAACACCCCGCTCGCAGGGATCGTGTTCGGCATCGAAGAGATGAGCCGCAGCTTTGAAGTGCGCGCCAGCGGCCTGGTCATCGCCGCAGTGATCCTCGCGGGCCTCACGTCGATGGCCTTGGTGGGCGATTACACCTATTTCGGATCGTCGTCGGCCGCGCTGACTTCCCTATCCGATTGGCTGTGCGTGCCGGTGTGCGGCGTGATCGGCGGCATCTTTGGCGCGGTGTTCAGCCGCGTTGTGATCGCGGTGGCACGCGGCCTGCCCGGTGTGCCCGGAAGCATACGCGAAATGCTTGCCAACCGCCGCGTTGCGTTTGCCGCACTTTGCGGCCTGGGTGTTGCGCTGTGCGGGCTCGCGCCGATCTACACCGAAGGTGTTCACGGTACCGGTTACGTCGCGGCGCGCGCGGCGCTGGACGGCAATTCGCTCTCGGTGTTTTACGCGCCGCTGAAATTCGCCGCCACGGCATTGTCCGCGGTCAGCGGCATTCCCGGTGGTATCTTCTCGCCATCGCTGGCCGTGGGCGCCGGACTGGGCGCCGATCTCGCGCCGTGGTTTCCCCAAACGATGACGGGCGCGGTGATCCTGCTTGGCATGGTGTCATATTTCGCAGGCGTGGTGCAGGCGCCTATCACCGGCTTCGTCATCGTTGCGGAAATGACGAACGATCACACGATGCTGGTGCCGCTGATGGCGGCGGCGCTGATCGCGACGGCTGTCTCCAAGCGCATTTGCAAACATGGCATCTATCACGCGCTCGCCACCGGTTTTGCGCCGAAGGAATAGTTATTTTGGCAAATCCTGGCCGGTCGCCGCGGCAATCAGCATGTTCACCCGCGCTTTGCGCTCGGCCAGCGGGGTTTGCTTCTCGTAGGAATCCGGCTCGACCGTTGCGAACACATCCTCGCCGTTCAGCCAGCGCATCTCAGCGTCGAGATTTTCCAGCGCGATGCGCAGCGCGTGGGCGAAAGCATAATGATGCGGCGGGTGGTTGGTTGCCGCGAGTGCGGCTTCCATCGCGAACACATGCGCCGAGCGGATATTGCGCCACATCTCGGGACGCGGAATGGGAATGTCTTCGCCGGAATAGCCGCGCTTACACGCATCAAGCGAGCCCGACACCCAGCCGCGGCATGCGCTGGGCCGCGCCGCATAGACGCTGCATGCGCCATCCGCGCCGAGCAGCGGGCACGGAAACCGAGACACCAAACGCTGGCGATCATCCATATAGCGCGTGTCGCGATCCGATTGCCGCACGCGCTCGAGGATCTGATCGATGCTGCCGGAATATTCGCGGCGAATGAAATTCGCCACAAAGAACACTTCCGGCGCGGTGGCCGACACATAGAGATTGCAGCACAGCGAACAACCTTTGGCGCAGGCGATGGGGCCATCGGGCGTGTTGTTGCGCGTGGATTTCTCGAAGAATTCATGCGCGTGTTCGGCAGCGGCGCTGGCGCGGTTCGTGCCCAGATTTGCCACCGCGCCGCGCAGGATATCGATCAGATTGCGCGTCTCTGCCGCGACGGACCACCACCATTGTTCGTATTGCGGACCGGCTTTAATGCCGCGCGCCTCCACAAGGCTGCGCTCTTGTTGCAGCTGGGCGGCGCGTTGTTCGGCCGTTGTGGACATCAGCCTTCCGGCAATTCTTGCGCCATTGCGGCGGCGGTGAGCATTTTGAGGCGGCTTTCGCGTTCGGCCGGCGCTTGCGTCTTCTCACTGTAAACGTCGCGGGTGACATTCGCGAACACATCTTCGCCGGACAACCAGCGCAGCTCCGCTGTCTCGTCGTCCAGCACGATGCGCAGCGCGTGGTTGAAATTGTAATGGTGCACCGGCAAGCCGCACTCAACGAGCGCAGTTTCCATAGCGAATGTGTGGGCCCCGCGCAGCTTCCACCACATTGTCGGCCTTGGGATAGAAACATCCTCGCCCGCGAAGCCGCGCTGGCAGGCGCGCAGCGATGACGACACCAGTGCGCGGCAGGCGCTGGGCCGCGCGGTGTAGACGGAGCACGCGCCCTGTGCATTGAGCATGGGGCAGGGCAGGCGGAAATTGAGCCGCTGATCGGCATCCATATAGCGCGTGTCGCGATCCGCACTCTTCACGGCCTCGCGAATCTGCTCCAGGCGATCCGGATATTCGCGGCGCAGATGGTTCGCCACGCAGAACACTTCGGGCGCGGTGGCTGTGACATAGAGCGAGCAGCACAGCGAACAGCCTTTGGCGCATTCCACCGGACCATCGGGGGTATTGTTCTTCACAGCGGTCTCAAAGAAATCATGGGCGTGTTGTGCAGCATCGCCCGCGCGTGTCGGATTATCGCCGCGTAAGCCATCGATGAGATGGCGCGCTTGGGCCGCCACCGCCCACCACCAGCTTTCCGCATCGGCGTCGGCGTGTACGCCGCGCTTTTCCACCTGCGCCATCTCCGCTTTCAATTTGGCGCGCCTCTCTTGGCGCGTGGTGGCTTGACGCGTGATCGTCATACAAGTCCCATTTTGACGCAAAGTAGAAACATCATCGCCAGTCCGTGTTGGGTCGAAATGCGGCACGGAATCCAATCCCGTGCGTTGTCATTTGTGAATGCGAATTGGGAGCACTCCCTATGCAGCTTCCCACAACGCTCCGCACAGTGGAGCATTATCAAGCGATTGCCGAAAAGTTTGAAGAGCTCGCCGATGCTCTCGCTTGCAGACGTATGGCCAATGACAACGTGCCGGAACGGCTGAAGCATTTCGCGCGGGAAATCCGCGAAAATATCCATTTCCGCGGCATCGTTCGCCACTGAGCGGTCCCCCCGATCTGTCCCCGAATTTGGCCTCCGATTCTTGTCCCTAATTCTTGAACGAATCTAAGGGTTTGTGCAGCGCACACGGAGTTTTCGCGGCTATCGCGCCCGCGCTTTCGCGGTCTATGATCGGCGCAAATCAAAAGCCCGCCCCGGAGTCTGCCGGGAACTTCCGGGCACTTCAGGGGAGAGAAAAACCATGCCTTGCCGTCACGCACTTCTTGTGTCCGCAGCACTTCTGCCGCTGGCCATTGCATCCGTTCCCGCCAATGCGGCGGGCGCCACACCGGCGCAAATCCAAGCCGCGCTCTCCAGCCCGGCGCGCCCGCAGATGGATATTTGGCGCGATCCCGCGCGCCACGCTGCCGAAGTGCTGGCCTTCTCCGGCATCAAGCAAGGTGACGTGGTCGTCGATTTCTCGCCCGGTAATGGCTACTATACCCGCATCGTTTCCAAGCTGGTGGGCCCCAAGGGTCATGTCTATCCGGTGGTCAACCTCGCCGGCTTCCGTGATGCGCGCCTGAAGCGCGACGATGACGAGAAGAACCACCGCACCGAGCCGATGGACGAGGTGCTGCCCATCCAATTCGTCGGTGGTTACGAGAACATCCAGGCGATCTGGGAAAACATCGGCCGTGACAAGGGCGTGGAGCTGCCGCAGCAGGTCGATGTCGTGTTGATGACGAATGTCTATCACGACACGCACAACAAATCGAACGGACCGCTGCACATGGACACCGTGGTGCTGCCGTCTCTGTTGCTGGGCACGAAGCCGGGCGGCACGCTGGTGATCACCGATCATGCCACAGCGCCGGGCAAGGGCTTCACCGAAACGCAAACGCTGCATCGCTCCGACCCGGAAGCCGTGAAAGCGGAAGTGACGGCCGCGGGCTGGGTGTTCGACGGCGATTCCAAGGTCCTCGCCAATGCGTCGGACGATCACACCGTGTCGGCCACCGACAAGTCGATGCACGACAAGACCGACCAATACGCGATGCGCTTCAAGAAGCCCGCGAATTTGCCGAACGGCAATCGGCCGAAGGAAAACCCCTATAAGGAATGGCTGGAAAACACCTGGCACCAGCCGGGTCTGCCGCCGAAATTCACGCTGCACATCTTCTATCACAAGGATGGCACGTATCAGGAATTGCAGGATCGTTCCGACCGCCTGTTCGCCAGCGGCATCTATTACACCGCCCAAGACGGCAAGGTGTGCATCTGGCACCAGGAGCCGTTCTATCAATACGGCTACATCATCTGTTCGAACCATCCGGCCGCACAGGCGGGCGTGAACCTGCTTCCCGGTATTGTCTATCCGCCGACGAAGATCGTGGAGCCGGATGCGGAGCCGCCTTACGTGCAGCCGTAAGCGCGTCGTCATAACGACGCGCTTACGTCCACCGAAGCCTTGGCGAAGGTGGACCTGCAACCAATGAACGGAAAACGGCCTCTTCGGAGGCCGTTTTCTTTTGTTGTATCAATATAAGCCGCTGTCACTCCCGCGTCCGCTAGCTTTTCTGTCAGCATGACAAGCAAGTATTTGGCGAGTGCCTTTGCTATGCTGCGGGAATGAAAACTCGAAACTTCATTCGCAACGCGGTTCTTGCTGTAGTCGTCCTCGCCCCTGCCGGGGCACTCGCGCAATTCACCGCTGCACCCAATGGCAGCATCCCGCCGCCGCCGCGTCCCGGCGCGAACAGCGGCCCTGCAACGCCTCCTGCGGAAGCGCCCTCCACCATTCTGCCGCCACCCATCGACAATGACGACGACGCACCCACTTGCCGTAACGCCGGCACGGATGCGCAACTCAAGGTGCTGAACCAACAGAACATCACCGTCTCGCAACAGCTGAGTGCGCTGCAAGCAACCGCGTCTGCCGACAAGACCAAGCTGGCGCAGGCGCGCAATCAGCCCGATAGCGACGCGCAGAAAAAGACGATTGCCGAAATGACGAATGTGGTTGCCGCCGACGATACGAAGCTCGCCGCGCTGAACGCCACGCGCGAACACATCATCGAGAACATCGACGAGCTGCAGCGTTTGAAGCCCTGCCGGTAAGCGCCGGTGAAGGTTTGCGGCTGATCAGCCAAAAAAATTCGCGCCCACGA
>CAIYRG010000507.1 GCA_903928515.1 uncultured Alphaproteobacteria bacterium
CAGAAAACACCTTTGCAAAAAAGCCTGATTTGCGCGGGGCCCGCACTTTATGACGCGCTTCTGGCGCGTCTGGGTGAAATCCATATCCCGTTAAGATAAAGGCGATTCGGCCCGGAAGGCTTCGCCTTTGCCCGGCCCCCCGTGCTAAAGCCACCGCCATGAACGCCGTCGAAATGCCCTCCCCAAAGACGCCGCAAAACGGCCAGGGGGAACTTGCGCTCATCACGCGCCTCCTGCGCGATTACATCGGCGGACGCTTAGGCGCGGCGATCTGTGCCGTGCTCTGCATGGTCGGCAGCGCGATCATGACAGGCGCGTTGGCGAAACTCTTAGAGCCCATCACCAAAGAACTTTTCACCGACAAGAACCCGACTCTTTTATTGCTGATTCCGTTGGGGGTCGTGGTGGTGGTGATCGTGCGCGGCGCGTTCGACTACGGCGGTTCCGCGCTCAACAATTCCATCGGTCAGAGCATTGTCGCCGACGTCCAGCGCGACATGTTCCGCAGCCTCATCCGCTACGATCTCGAACGCCTCAACGCCGTCCATTCCGGCCAGTTCGTTTCACACTTTCTCTACGACGCGACCCTGCTTCGCGAAGCCGTGACGAAGGGCATCGCGGGATTGGGTAAGGAGTTACTGACGGCCATTATCTTGCTGGGTGTCATGATCAATGAAAATTGGCGGCTATCGATTGCCTCGATCGTCACAGTCCCCATCGTGGGCTGGACCGCGCGGAGCTTGGGCAAGCGCATGCGCAAGGCTACCAAGCAGAGCATGAAGGAAACCGGCGAGCTTTCCACCAGCCTCATGGAAGTGCTCGACGGGCGACGCATCGTCAAAGCCTATGCACTGGAAGGACATGCGCTGGAACGCATCGAAACCGGCATTGCGCGGCGGCTGAAATTCCTCATCAAAGGCGTACGCGCCCGCGCACTGTCTCAGCCGCTTGCAGATTTTCTCGGCGGCCTCGCCGTCGCAGCCGTGGTGCTCTATGCGGGCTACGAAAGCCTGCATGGCCGGCTCGAATATTATCAATTCGCCTCGTTCATGGCGGCGATGCTGCTGGCGCAACAGCCGATACGCAATCTTTCGCAGCTGTGGAGCGTCACCACCGAAGGCATCGGCGCGGCGCAACGCGTGTTCGATCTGATCGACACCAAGCCGCAAATCGTGGACAGGCCGGGCGCGAAAGAATTGGCCCTCGCCCCGCCACCGTTGGGCACTGCGGTGCGCTTCAAGGATGTGCGCTTTTCCTATCACGAAGGCGCACCCGCCGTTGCGGGCATTACGCTGGAAGCTCCGGCCGGAAAGAAGATCGCGCTGGTTGGCCCATCGGGTGCGGGCAAAAGCACCATCTTCAATCTGCTGCTGCGCTTTTACGATGCCGATAGCGGCCGCATCGAAATCGACGGCCAGGATATTTCCACCGTCACGATGGCCTCACTGCGCCGCTCCATCGCGCTGGTCACGCAAGAGCCGTTCCTGTTCGACGAATCCGTGCGCGCCAATATCGCGTACGGCCACGCCGGCGCCACTGAGGCCGAGATTGTTGAGGCCGCGCAAACCGCCGCCGCACACGAATTCATCACCGCACTTCCCAATGGCTATGACACCATCGTCGGCGAAGGCGGCTTGCGCCTTTCGGGCGGCCAGCGCCAACGCGTCGCCATAGCGCGCGCGATGTTGCGCAATGCGCCCATTCTGCTGCTGGACGAAGCCACTTCGGCACTCGACACCGAGAATGAGCGCCAGGTGCAGGAAGCGCTCAACCGCCTGATGAAGGGCCGCACCACCTTGGTAATCGCGCATCGCCTCACCACCGTTCTCGATGCCGACCGTATCTATGTGTTGAGCGAAGGCGGGGTGCTCGAACAGGGCACACACGCCGAATTGATAGCGCGCGGCGGATTGTATGCGCGCCTATATCAGCGCGAGTTCCAGGACAATGAACCTGTCTCCGCAACCGCCGGTTAAAACCCGCGATACCGGCGCGTTGTCATACGCGCTCTATCTCGGCATGACGGCTGCCGTGTCCCCGCTGCTGCCGGGCTGGCTGCGCCGCCGTGCTTCGCGCGGCAAGGAAGATTCCGCGCGGCTCTCCGAACGATTTGGCGTCACAAAGCGTGTGCGCCCTGCCGGTCAACTTGTGTGGATTCATGGCGCCAGTGTGGGTGAAGTGCTCTCCGCACTGCCGCTGATCGAGAAATTGCTTTTGGCAAAAGACCGCCATGTTCTGGTGACGAGCGGCACGGTGACCTCCGCGCGGCTTCTGGCCGAACGGCTTCCCGCACGCGCACTGCACCAATATGTGCCACTGGACACCGCAGCGGCGGCGGCAAAGTTTCTGGATCACTGGAAACCCGATCTGGCGCTGTTCGTGGAATCCGAGCTTTGGCCGAACCTCATACTCGCCGCGCGCGCGCGAGGTATCCCTCTGGGGCTGGTGAATGCGCGCTTCAGCGAGCGCACCCATCGCGGCTGGTCGCGGTTTCGCGGGTTTGCCCGACGCGTACTGTCCAGCTTCGACATTGTGCTGGCGCAAGATGAAGCTGTGGCTTCACGGCTGTCCGATCTCGGCGTGCGTTCGGTGGAGGTAACGGGGAGCATCAAAGCGGATGCGCCACTTCTTCCTGTGAACGACGCCGATTTGAACGCGTTCCAACGCGCGGTCGGGCATCGCCCTATCCTGCTCGCTGCCAGCACCCATCCCGGCGAAGACGAAATTCTGTGCGAGACGTTTATGACGCTACGCGAAACACAAAAAGATTTGCTGCTGGTGATAGCGCCGCGCCATCCCGAACGCGGCGAGGCCATCGCCGCGCTGGCTACCGAGCGGGGCTTGCAGGCGGTGCGCCGTAGCGCGGGCGCGCTCCCCAAAAGCGGCACCGATCTCTACATCGCCGACACAATGGGCGAACTCGGGCTGTTCTATCGCGCAAGCACCTTCGCGTTTCTCGGCGGCAGTCTTATTCCGCATGGCGGGCAAAATCCGCTGGAGCCGGCAAAGCTGGGCGTTGGCGTACTCGCAGGTCCGCACACCGCGAATTTCAGCGCGATCTATGATGCGTTGCTGGCAGCGCAAAGGCGCGGGCGCGTGAGCGATGCCACGAGCCTGGCGGCTGAAGCATCGGCTCTGTTAGGCAATCCAACGCTAGCGAAAAACTTGGGCCATC
>CAIYRG010000508.1 GCA_903928515.1 uncultured Alphaproteobacteria bacterium
GCATCACCGCCTGAAGATGATCGACGGCAAATTGCAGCCCGACCCCGAAGCCGAGCTGGAAGAACCGCTGATCGTGCGCCCCACTTCGGAGACCATCATCGGCGATGCCTTCTCGCGCTGGATTCGCAGCCATCGCGATCTGCCGCTGCTCATCAACCAATGGGCCAACGTCGTGCGCTGGGAAATGCGCACGCGGCTATTCCTGCGCACGTCGGAATTTCTCTGGCAGGAAGGCCATACCGCGCATGCCGACGCCGACGATGCGATGGCCGAGACGCTGCGCATGTTGGAGATGTATCGCGAGTTCTCCGAGACCGTGCTGGCGATGCCCGTGGTGGCAGGCGAGAAATCCGCGAACGAGCGTTTCCCCGGTGCCGACAACACCTATTCCATCGAAGCGATGATGCAGGACGGCAAGGCGCTGCAGGCCGGCACCTCGCATTATCTCGGCACGCATTTCGCACAAGCGCAAAACATCCGCTACCAGAACGATGCGGGCGAGCTTTCCTATTGCCACACCACAAGCTGGGGCGTGTCCACGCGCCTGATCGGCGGCGTGGTGATGACGCATGGCGATGATGACGGCCTGCGTCTGCCTCCGGCCATCGCGCCGCGCCAGATCGTTCTGGTGCCGATGCTGCGCGGCAAGCCGGAAGACGCCCAGATTCTGGAATTCTGCGAAAGCTTGCAAAAGTTGCTGCTGGCGCAAAACGCCTTCCGCGAACCGCTGCGCGTGCTGCTCGATACCAAAGACATTAAGTCCGCCGAAAAGCGCTGGAATTGGGTGCGCCGTGGCGCGCCCATCATCTGCGAAATTGGGCCGCGCGATGTGGCGGCAGGCAATGTCAGCTTCATGCGGCGCGACGATCTGCGCGACGGCGACAAAGTGAAATCGCAATCCGCTTCACGCGATGCGTTTGTGGCAAACGCGCCTGCGTTGCTCGAAGAGATTCAGAAAAATCTCTTCACGGAAGCGAAGGCGCGGCTGGATGGCAATATCAGCAGCGACGTGAAATCGCTGGGCGATCTGTCGGCCTATTTCGGCGTCGCGTCGGATAACGAAGACGAAGGCAGCGAATTCAAAGGCTGGGTGCGCGCGCCTTGGGCCGCACCAACGGGCGCGCGCCTTGAGGCCATCGAGAAAGAATTGAAGGCGCTGAAGCTCACCATCCGCAATGCGCCGATGGCGCAAAGCGGGTCACCCGGCAAGTGCCTGTTCACCGGCGAGCCCGGCGTGCAGGAAATCCTGATCGCCCGGTCGTATTAAAACACTTCCCTCATGCTGAGCCTGTCGAAGCATGAGGTCCGCACTCCTCACCCTTCGACAAGCTCAGGGTGAGGGGTCGCGCTTTACGGCTCGACGTTTTCGGCGGGCGCTTCGGCAGTGGAAATCCTGCCGAGGCGCAGACTGCGCAGCTCGCGCTGGAACGTATAAAGCCCCGAGCCGATGATCAGCAGCGTGCCGCAGGTCGCCATCAGATCGGGGAAATCGCCCCAGAAGATCAGACCTAAGATCACCGCCCACAGCACCGCCGAATAGCGGAACGGCGCCACCACCGCGATGGCACCTTCGCGCATCGCCCGGATGTAATAATTGTTGGCGAAGCTCAGGAACAAAGCCGCGCCTGTCATCGCCGCAAGCATCTTCCAATCGATCGCGACCCAATGTTCGGTGGGCGAGCCGAGAATGCCGAACAGGCCCGTCATCTGCGTGGTGATGAGCGTCACGAGGATCGTCGGGATCGAACGCCCGATACGCTGCGTGATGAGATCGCGCGTCGCGTAGAAGATGGCGCCGGTCTCGGTCGCCAGCAGCCAGACATTGATGCGCCCCTCCAGGGGCCCGGCCACCATCAGCACGCCGACAAAGCCCATGATGATGGCGGTCCAACGCCGCCAGCCGACCTGCTCACGCATGAAGATCGCAGACAGCGGCACCAGCAGCAGCGGCACGGTTTGCAGGATCACCGCGCTCTCGCCCAGCGAGACATGCGGCAATGCGGCCACCACCAACAGCACGCCCACGGATTCCAGTGCGGCGCGCCCCAGCACGATGGGGTGACGCAAGGCGGGCATAAGCAGACGCAACGCATCCGTGCGCCACGCCAGGATCAGCAGCACGACGCTGGCCAGCGTGTTGCGGATGGCGGTGAGTTCGGTGGCCGGAATGTGGTGCTCGCCCATATATTTGGTGAACACGTCCGAGCACGCGAACAGCGCACGCGACCACACCATCAGAATGATGGCGCTGACGTTGGAAGCTGCGCTGAAAACCGGCGCTGGCGGCTTGGCGGCATTGGCGGTGCTGTCGGTCACAATAGGGCCAATGGCCCCGCGAGCCCTGCCCGTCAAGTTTTAGTTTCGATCAAGCGTTAGTTTCTAGTGCCCGACAGGAACCATGCCCGACAGCGCCACGCGCGCGCCAATGGTGTCGATCAGCGCGGCGATATCGGTAGGCGGCGGCTGATCAAGGCCTGAGCCACGGATGCCCTGCTCCAAATCCGCCAGCGAGAAACCCATGGCCTGATCGTAGGTCCGGTCGGCCTGGTTGCGCAGCCGCTGCTCGCCCCTATACCAGCGGCGCTTGGAAGCATCGTCGGCGCAGCTTGCCATTTCGCCAGCGCTCGTCGCGCCCCAACGCAATTCGATGCACTGATAGGGATCGAAGCTCATCGTGAAAAGCCGCGCCGAAAGTGCCGGGAAATCCAGCGTGACGTCGCGGCCAGCCGAGTTCGTGTAGGTGATTTTGCAGGCGGTCGCTTCCTGCGCGTACATCGCCTTGAGATCGGCCTTCATATCGAGCCCATCATAGGTGATGCGTGGATCGCGCGCCTGATACATGCCGATCATCTTGGCGAGGTCTTGGTAGAACGCCGCGAACGCGGTCTTCAAACGCGCATCGCGCGAGGGCGTGGAATAGACTTCCCACTCGTCATTGTCGGTCGCGTAGATGTTGTCGGGCAGATTGCGCGGCTGAGCTTTGCGCGACACGCCTTCTTTGATCGCCATATCCACGAATTGTGCGCGATCTTCGAAATCGTTGCACAGCGTGCGCATGGTGGCGCGCAATTCGTAGACGGGATTGTAGGTCATCTTGCCGCCCGAGACCGACACGCGGACATATTCGAAGAAGCCCAGCGGCACAGCGTTATAAGCGAATTGCGCGTTCGCGCCGTTGCCCGCCGCACCCGGCACGTTGCCGGCATATTGTTCCAGCGAGAAATCCGCGATCTGGGCGTTCGGCGTCAGCACGATGCGCCCCCCCGAATAGCCGCCATCACGCCCGCGCGTGGCGCCCGCCAAATGAAGCGGCCGCCAATTCTTGAAACCGCCGCCGAGTGCGGAACGGCTTTGGCCGAATTGCGGCCCATAGACGCTGCGCGACAGCGTGTGATCGGGATGCGCGTCCATGTAGTAGATGCGGCCGTCTTCATCGATGTCGTAGACCAAGCCGACATGCCCGTTCACGTCATAGATGGCGGTGCCGGGGCGAATAGAGCCCGCCGTCACTTTCGGCGCATAGAAATCCGACAACACGTTGCCCGTTTCGTTCGGATTGGTGCGGTAGGTGGCGGAGGACACGGCATCCATCATCGCGTTCAGCACGGCAGGCCCGTTGATGCCGTCGCCATTGTCCACGACATCGTGGCGCGCTTCCGCCTTGTTGCCGCGCGTGTAGCGAATGTCGCCGCTGCCGCGCCCGGACGACACCTCGCTCACATAGCCGAACGGCAAGCCGTTCTTCCACGCATAGTAGGCACGCAGCATGTAGGGCAGATCGGCGCAATCGGTGAGGAAGCGAAACGACGCGGGATCGCTTCCCCGATAGGGATTGGCCGGGTCGTGGATACAGGAGTTGGTTGTGTTGCAGCGGCTGTGGCCGAGCGCGGCGATGAAATCCCGGAAGCCTTTTTCGTCGGCCTCAGACCATTCGGTCTTGGTGATGCGCCATTCCGACGGGCCCGCGGCATAGGCCGCGCCGCTACCGCCGAAACCGCTCAATCCCCATACCGCCAGAATGGCGGCTGCCAACAATCCACGCATGTCGCACGCCTACTGAAAATTGCGCGCCAAGCGCGCAGGCGTGGAGACCCTCTCCGGCACACGCCGGATGAGTCAAGGGAGGTTAATGCGCGTTAACGATGTTGGCCGGTGCTGGCGCAACGGGCCGGCGACTGGCGCGCGGAATCGTCATCGGCCTCGACATGGACCGTGACGCGCATGCCGTCGAGTTGCGGATTGGCGGAATGGATTTTCGGCGACATGTCGCCATCGACCTTCATGCGAATGCCGCTGTCGTCGGCAAGGTCGGCCGGAGCCACAGGACGGCCCGAGGCATCGGTATCCGGCACATAGGCCGCGCCGGAGGGTGCGCATAGCGAGGACGAATGCAGCACGTCGGGCATGTTCTGGCCGTCGGCCGCCATCGCCGCAGCC
>CAIYRG010000509.1 GCA_903928515.1 uncultured Alphaproteobacteria bacterium
CTGGCCGGTGACATCGCGCGTCGCTGCCGACGTCAATTCTTCCAGCGCTTCGTTCTCGACGCCAATCTCGGCGGCTGCATAGCGCGGCAGATAGATGCGGAAGATCGTGCCCTTGGCGACTTCGGAATCCACCGTGATGTAACCGCCCGTCTGTTTGACGATTCCGTACACCGTGGAGAGGCCAAGGCCCGTGCCCTGGCCCACGGGCTTCGTCGTGAAGAACGGCTCGAAGATTTTCTCGAGCAGATCTTTCGGGATACCGCTGCCGGTATCGGCAACTTCCACCAGCACGTAATCGCCCGCAGGCATCACCGCGGTGCCGAGCGAGCGCGGCTTTTCCAGCGTGACGTTTTGCGTGCGGATCATCACGCCGCCGCCTTCGGCCGGCATGGCATCGCGCGCGTTCACCGCCAGATTGATAATGGCGTTGGCGATCTGGCTTTCATCGGCGCGCACCGGCCAGAGCTGCTGTGCGTGTTCGAATTTCAGCGCCACGCGCTCGCCCAGCAAGCGGCGCAACAGCAGCGCCAATTCGGACAACGTGTCGGAGAGCGACAGCACTTTCGGCTGCAATGTTTGCTTGCGCGAGAAGGCGAGCAATTGCTTCACCAGACCCGCCGCGCGCACCGCGTTCTGATGGACTTCGTTGATTTCGGAGAAAGACGGGTCGCCTGCCGGGTGGCGCATCATCAACAAATCGCAATTGCCGATGATGACGGTGAGCAGATTGTTGAAATCGTGCGCCACGCCCCCCGCGAGCTGGCCGACCGCCTGCATCTTCTGGCTTTGCGCGAATTGGGTTTCCAGCGCTTTGCGTTCGGAGGTGTCGATCAAATACAGGATCGCGCGCGCATCGCCATCGGGCGACGACAGGAACGGGCTGACAAACAATTGCGCGCTTCTGTCGGTGGCCGAACCGGGATGGATTTCCACGGGCTGCACATCGCGCGAACCACCGGCAGCGCGCGCGATACAATCGCCGGCATCGGAGCGTTCCGATTGCGCGATGAGTTCGGCGAAGGAAAGACCCGTCGCCTGATTGCGCGCGAAGAAATCGGAGAACGCCGCATTGGCTTCCACGATCATGCCGTCGGCGGACGCAATGGCGACGCCTACCGGCGCGTGGCGGA
Source organism: uncultured Alphaproteobacteria bacterium (assembly GCA_903928515.1). GTDB lineage: Bacteria > Pseudomonadota > Alphaproteobacteria > Micropepsales > Micropepsaceae > CAIYRG01. Next base: position 1,131 of record CAIYRG010000509.1, read on the forward strand.
AGAAATCAGAGAAACGAATAAGCGCCGATGGCGTGCGCGGATCGGTGGGCGTGGACTCATTGCCGAATTTCGGCGGCGTCGCATCGGGCAGACGCGGCGTAAACCACCATGCGGCTTCGCCGCGCTTCAACGGCTTCACCGCCGAGAGCAGGCGCTGTCCGGATTCGGATTCGAAATGTTCTTCACGCGCGCGGCCCTCACCGGCGGCACGCGACAGACGATAGAGTGCGGCTGCGGGCGCAACGCCGGGGAATGCCAGTTGCGGCGGCGCGGGCGGTTCGCCTTCGCCCGTGCCTGCGAGAAAACGATACGCCGTGTTGCAATCGATCACCGAGCCGTCTTTGGCGGTGACGGCCCAGGCGACGTTGGAAGCGGCGGCGACCGAGGCCGCACGTTGCGCTTCCTCGGCATAATCGTAACGCCGCGGCCACAACATCACGAACAGCAGCACGGCAGCGATGAGAATGGCGATAAGCAGCAGCACGCCGGCCCAGCGCGCAACATCCGGTGCGGAGAGCGAGGCCGCCGCGCCAACCACCGCCAGCACGAAGAAAGAGGCTGCCGCCAAACGCCATGTGCCGCCCGGCTGTTCGGGCGAGAAGGCGCGGCCCAGCATGCCGGCAACGGCGCTCAGGTGTGCCTCGCTTTGCGTTCAC
>CAIYRG010000510.1 GCA_903928515.1 uncultured Alphaproteobacteria bacterium
CGGACACACTGGTTCCGCATCGGGCTTCAACAGCGCAGTCTCAAGGACCGGAGGCCTGATCGCCACGGCACTGCTTGGCACGGCGTTAAGCGCAACCGGCAGGGAATTGCTCAGTGAATTTCACATCGCTTCTTTGCTGGGGGCGGCGACCGCCATAGCCGCGTCCGCAAGCGCATTCTTCTTGATACGAAATCAGCACCACCAACTGTCGCGAAAGTAGCGGAAGCGGTCAAAAACCGCGTTGGTATGATTGTTGGTATGTATCGTCCCCGTTACAAAATTCTATTATTCTCCAATCAGATAGAAGGCGGCGTGGTTCCTGCCGGGCCCACCAACCGTCAATAAATTCCGGGGATCAATCGGGCCGTTTTGTCATACGCCTCATATTCCGGGTAGGTCTCGCGCAAAACGCGTTCTTCATAAGTCATACGTGGAAACTGAAACGCAAAGCAGACGAGAAACAGCAGCAACGCCCAAGGCTGTTCGAATTGCCAAGAGGTGCCAAAAAGCGTGATGCTTTCCGCCAAATACAACGGGTGGCGGATGAACTTATAAGGCCCGCCCGTAATCAATCGCCGCGATTGTGGGAAGATGCTGAACGATCGCCCCAAATATGCGACGGATATCACGCAGCCTGCCAAACCTACGGTCGATAACAGGGTAGATCCTACTAGGATCGGCTTCGCCGCTGGGACCTGTGGCAGAAACAGAAGCGTGTATCCGAGATTTCCTGCGAGAGCCGCCACAAGGCGCGGCATAATACCGGACAACTTCCGTTGAGGGAGATGGCGTACCAAAAACAGAACAGTCTGAAGCCCGAGAAAGAAGATTGTTTCGGCTTCACGAATGCAGACAAGAAGTCCCCACCAGTCGAATCCGGCACTTAAACGGCCAACGTCGGAAGCCAGTTTCGGACAGAAGCCAATGAGAGCGGCGGCATTGAACGCGATGATCGGCAGCGCCGCGCCCACATCATAAAGCTTTGGAATCCAGAAATGTGCGGAAGCCGCTTTCATTTGCTCGCTCTGCAAGATGACCGCTTAGGCATGACAATTGCCCAGGACACCTGCAGCGTTTTCGCCACGGAGCCTGCCGCAGTGAACATGATATCCGGTTGCCGGTATGCCGTCGGAAACTTCTCCAAAAGCTCTTGATCCTCGACGGCACGGGATTTCGGCCACACGATCAATATGCCACGTGCGCTAACGTCATCCGGCGTAACCCATGGGCTTTTCGAAAAATCTCCGTTGATGAGAAGATGGGGATGCTCCTTTGAATATACCGTGACGTTTCCGCCAGACCAAGAGCTCGCTGCCACGAGCGCAAGCGGGCACTCCCCGGCCTTTTCATGCCATCCCGTCGTCAGCACACGAGCAATCTCGCGCCCCGGATAGTGTAAGCGGTCGATTTGATGCGGTTCTGCATAGGGAGCGAAAATATTGCCGGCGAGCCGCGCAACTATCACTGCCAGAAACGTACAACCCACGGCGAAAACATATTGCGCGTACGCGTTCGCTGATATCGGGCGCTCTGACGCGAATAAGAGCAATGTTAGCGGCAGAAAATCGAACATTGGCGTACCCCACATATCGCGGAACCGCACACCGAGAATGAGCTGTGCAATTAACGAGATCGTTAAAGGGCCAAGACCTACGATCAAAAAGAAGAGACGATCGTTACCGTCCGCCTGTTCAGGGGGCACCATAACAGGTCCGTTACGAGGGCAGATGAGGATTGCCATAAGCAACAGCGCAACCGCACAGTTCACAATTTGTGCGCCGAGAAAGGCTAGTGGGAAGAATAGGTGATCGAAAGCGCCGCCGGCATAGTCTGTCCTGTCCAGCGCGTAGTGAAAAGGGGCGTAGTCAATCCGATCAAGCGCAATTAGATGCGGACTAAGAAGCAGAAGGCTGACGCCGAAACTGATCCAGGGTCCGGGTGTTAGGAATGTGTTTCGCGCAGGCTTCTGAAGAAAGGCCAAGAGCAAGCAGAACAGAAGAAGGAGGGTCGAATATTTCGCATAGAGGCCGAGCGCGGAAAGAATTCCCAACGAAATCCAATCGGCGATCATTCTCTCCCGGTAACAGCGATGTGCGAAATATGCGATAGCCGCCCATAGCGGCAGTTGGATCAGGTCCTGGTTGAATTCCAACGTGCGGTAATTGAAATAGATCATGCCTTCGAGCGCGGTGGACGCAGCCAAGGCGCGCAGTGGCGTCAGCACCCGCCGGGCAACCTTCCAAACGATAACGAAGGTGAGAGCTGATAGTGCCGGGCCAACGATTGCCGCGGGCCAGGGCGTCGCAAGACGATATGAGCCGATAGCGTCTAAAAGCCATGCGGCTAGCGGTGGATGTTTGTAATAGGCGAGTTGCGGATCTCGTGCCCAGGCCAATTGCTCGATCACGTCCAACGGGAGATTGGGTTGTGCGAATAGCGCAATTGCGCTGAAAGCCAGCGTATGCAGAGCAGAAAAGACCCACAGAACTCGCTCCGGTGATGCGGTGATTGCTTGCGACGCTTTCGCGATCGTAGTGCTTGCGCCGCTCATTGTGCCGCCGGCAAGAATCTACGCCAGAGACTCGGGAACTGCGGCAGAAATTCGAAGCTTGCAGCCATTGCAAGGCCGCCGAGCGGGATGGCGTAAAGCCAGTAATTCAACACAGGATAATCGCGTGCGAGGCCGGATATGCCGTATCCCGCCGTGCGCAACGCCAATGCGATGGTGACAATGAAGCCGTAGCGTATCGCGTAATTTCCACGCCGGAAGCTCAGGCCGAGGCATCCCAGAAGCGCGAACGCGAGACAGTAAAGCGGGGAGGAAAGACGTTTGTGGATTTCCGAAAGATATTCGCGCCGATCCGCAGGCTTGAGTGTGGTTTGCGTGAATGCCCGGAAAAGATCCGGAAGGAAGAGTTCACGGGGATCGCGAACAGGATTCGCTGCGACGCTGATATATTTCGACAGGTTGAACACATAGCTATCGAATCTCAGCACCGAAAGTGGTGCGCCAGTCGAGCCTAGCCGCTCTACTTGGCCATTTTCCATTGTCAGATAGCTGCCGCCGGAACCCGGTTGGATCCAACCGTCTTTCGCGAGATAGCTTGTGCGATTGTTGCCGTCGCTATCGTCTTCGATCAGAATGCCGTGAAGCCGGCCGTAATGGTCGTGGTCCCGAACGAATATTGTTAGTCCTTGACGGGGCGTCGCGAACGAACCGTCATTCAGCAAGGCGTCGCCTACATTGATGCGGATGGTGGAAAGCGTCGTCTCCATGAGACTTTGCGATGCGGGCATCAAATAGAGCGAGAACAGAAAGGAAAGCGCCGTTACGGCAAGCCCTACCGAGAGCACCGTTCGCACGAGTTGACCGCGGCTGTATCCGGAAGCCCACATTGCAACCAACTCGGAATCTCCGAGCAGCTGATGAAATTCGTAGAGAAGCGCGCCCAACAGAGCGATGGGCAGAGTGACGGATGCAATGGAGGGTAGGGTGAGTGCCGTGAGATAGAGAATGAGTTCAATTGTCTTGCCGCGTATCACGACGAGATCGAGAAACCGCTGCATCTGCGTGAGTATGATCGGAAGCGTGAACATAGCGATGAAGAGCAACGTCCGGAACGCGATACGCCGGCCGAGGTAGAGTGATAGTCGTGACGGCATCATTGCTGCGGCCTGAATTTGCGGCCCAGATAGACAGACAATTTTGTTACGGGATATCCGGCGTGTTCCAGTACGATTGGCTCTAAAGGCGCCAACGTTTCAAACGAAGACCCATAAAGGGTGCGCGCCTGCTCAAGTGTCAGGTCTGGTCCGATGATCAAGCCGCTTTGATTGCGCAAGGAGCGCAAATCGTCTCGATAGGCATACTCATGCGGTTCGCGGCAAACGCATCGAACCGGAAGGACACCCGCAAGTGCATAGTCCAGCTTAGCTGTGGTGTTCCATTTCGTGCCCGAGACGAAGCCGGCATTGCGATCCAAGCCCCGCGCCACGACAGCGTTGCGCACCTCGTTCCAATCGGAAGTTTCTTGCAGAAGACGGTTTTGCCAAGCGAAAGATGGCTGCAACGCTTCGACCCAAGCGAAGCGGATCTCGGATGCGGTTAGCAGCAAAGCCAGAGCTAAGACGGTGCCTGCCATGCCGAGGCCGACTTGAAACCACCGCCGGTTAGACATGCCGGCGTCGATTTCCGCGCCAAGCAGCGGAAACAGGAACAGATATCCCGGCATGGCCCAATGAAACATCGGCCGAGATGCAGACCAGAACGGGGTCAGGGTGAAAACCAAGATTGGGCCGGCGGCCAAACAACACAGATACCAAGCAATTGCGGTTTCGCGCGCAGGGCGCAGAGAGCGATAAGCCGCCCAAAGCAACGCGCACCAAATCCAGGGCGTGAGGAACAAGGCTTGTCCCAGAAGGGTTTCCAACGGAGCCAATGGGTGCAGCCCGTGTACCGATGCACGAGACACTTGGAAATGCAGAGACACCCAATGATGCTGCACGTTCCAGATGAAAACCGGTGCACTAAGGACGAACGCGGCAATGCCCGCCACGTAGATGCCGCGCTTACAAAAGAGCGCACGGTAACTGGGTTGGCTCACGAGAAAAGCGGCAATCCCGGCCGGTAGGAAGACGCCGTGATATTTGGAAAGCAGGGCGAAGCCGGCGCATATGCCCGCGGCCAACCACGTTCGAAGCGTGTCGCGTTCAAAGAGTGCGGAAGCCGTGAAGTATGCGGATCCCAGCATACTTGCGATAAGTGGTCCGTCGGGAAGTATCCAGCTTCCGGAGGTCACCGACAGCGCGGGAGCCAAATTCAAGGCCAACGCAGCCCAGAAACCGGCTCGTTCGCCGTACAAGAGACCGGTAAGACGATACATCAGCCAAGTCGACAACGCGAACAAACCAATGAACGGCAGACGCAGGAGAAGCGCCGAGTGCGCAGCACCCATGCGCTGTAGTGCCAGTTCTATCCACCACGCAAGGGGCGGGTGGTCGAAATAACTCCAGTCAAAAAACCGGCTCGTGACAACGGTGTAGGTTTCATCCACGCCCAGGGGCATTGCGGCGGCAAAGACAAGCCGGCAGGCCAACGTTACGAATATGAGGACAAAAACTTGTCGCCGGATTTTCTGGTGCGGTGCAACGGCTCTGCTCCAAACGTCTGAGCTGCCGCTTGCCTTGTCGCCTATCCTAAGCGCACCCTGAACTGACACTTCGCCCCGCAAGCCAAACGTGAACCACGGATTTAGGACGTTGCGGAGACGGTCGGACCCTACTGAGACCTCGAATATCGATGTTCTGAAGCCCGAGGGGCAGTTGGCGGGATCAGGAAAAGTACAAAAGTCGACGGGTGATCGGGATCGGTATCCGGCGGCGTGAAGCGTCGCTCTTGGGCTGGACCAAGGCCGGCATAGCTTTCGCGTTCGCGACAGACCTTGTCGTCGCTCCGGCATATGCCCATGAGACCGCGTTCGGCGATATCGGATTGCCGGACCCACGGCGAAAGCGCCCAATCGAATTCCGTCAGCACGGAAGCCGGATCGCCGCTATAGAAGGCGATGTCATCGGCATAAATGCGTGAGCCCCCGACGAAAGCCATTTTGTGGCCGGTTTCTTCGTGCCACGTTTGAGTTGCGAACCGCGCCAGCTCTTCGCGTTCGAGCAGCGTCTGCGGGCCAAATTTTGCCACGATGGGCGAAACGGCCAGCGGCAGTATCGATGCAAGAACAACAAGCGTGCTCGCCGTAAAGCACAGGCGTAGCTCATCGATATCCGGCGCGAGCTTGATCAGAAAGAGTGGAAGTAGACAGAACACGGCGATAGTGGTGTTGGACGACAATTCAAACCGGAAGATCAGGGATGCAAGGATTGTCAAAATAAACGGGGCCAGCGCGAGAATGCCCAAGAAGAGAGCGCCATCTTCGGATGTGTCCCACATGAGAAGTCTTCGACGAAGCGGGCCGGAACGCGCAGCCACTATCATTGCCATCATGGGGGCAATGCACATGACTGTTGTCAAAAGCAAATTGCCGGCTTGCGCGACGGAAAATGCCAAACCGCGCCCTGTTTCAGACGAAAAGTAGAGCACCGGTTCAAAGTTGTTGTGAGCGAGCCACCACAAATGTGGTGCGAATAGCACTGCTGCCGTGAGGATGGCGGAATATGGCGCCGTGGAGTTGAAATAGGCTTTGCGGTCTCGATGAACCAGCGACGCGACAAAACAGGTGAAAAGAAGAAGTACCGCGTAGTATTTCGATAGCAGACAGAGACCTGCAAAAATTCCAAACTGCATGCCGGCCCAAACGGACCGTTTCTCCATCGAGCGTAGAAATGTGAGCGCCGTGAAAGGCCATAAGAACAGGAAGATACTGTTGGCGTTATATTTGAACGCCAGAAATGTATAAAACGGCGTCACCAGCAGAAGAATGACGGCTGTGGCGCGCTTTGCGCCCGATACGAAATGGCCAGCGAATTGCCATGTCCCCAACAATCCCAAAGCGGAGACCAGGGCATTGAGCAAAGCGATAGACCACGTCGTGTGCGGAAGCGCCAAGAACCACGCACCGGCTATCCACGCCCAAAAAGGCGGATGTTTGTAATAGCCGAGTTGAAATTCGCGGCCCCAGGCGAATGCCTCCGATGTGTCATGGGTGATGGAGACGTTGCCATGCGCAATAGCGTTGTATGCGGTCCAAACAAAGACAAAGGCAACGAAGAGGATGACTGTGGGCCGGAAAAGGATGCCTTTCGACGACCCCCTCGCGCCATAAATCGCCGCGTCCCAAGCGTTGGCCAGCGAGCGCGATGGAGCGAATAGGACGCATGGGCGATTCATCGTGTGCGCCACACAAA
>CAIYRG010000511.1 GCA_903928515.1 uncultured Alphaproteobacteria bacterium
CATCGTTGCTTCCAGGCGTTCCTCGATGAAATTGCGCACCCGTTCGCCGAACAGATAGATGAGACCGGCGATGAGGCCGAATCGGCCGAAACGCGTGATGATCGAAAGCAAAACAAAGGTCGGGAAATTGTAGCCCGCGAAGCCGGAGGCGATGGTCACCAGCTTGTAGGGGATCGGCGTCAGGCCTTTGATCAGAATGATCCAGGCGCCGTATTGCGCGTACATATCGCGGAATGCCTGCATGCCATTGCCGTAGCCATAGGCCTTGATCAGCCATTGGCCGACGCTGTCATACAGTGCCGCACCGATGAGATAGCCCAGCATGCCGCCCAGCACCGAGGTGAACGTGCACCACAGAGCGAGCCAGAAAGCGCGCTTGCGATCCGCCAGCGCCATCGGGATCAGCATGATGTCGGGCGGGAACGGAAAGAACGAGCTTTCCGCGAAGGACACCGCGCCCAAAATCCAGAACGCCCGGCGTCCTTGCGCGTTGGCGATCATCCAATCGTAAATCTTCCGCACCCAGGAACGGCGGTCTTCGGTGTGTGTGCTCATGCTCACGTTCCTGACACAAGATCCGCGGGCGCGCCATGCTCAGGACCGCGCGGGTCGAGCGGCAGCGCAGCGGGAGAGCTTTGCGGCACGATGGGCGCAAAATTATCGCGCGTTTCGGCGGGCGCGGGCTCGCGCGCGCGAATGCGCGTGAAGGCGAAGAACGCCATCGCCGAGTGTACCAGCGCCATATAGAGGAAGAAGGCGTGCGTGCCCGCCGTGGCGATCACCACCGACGCGAGCAGCGGCCCCGCGACGGAGGCCAAGCCATTGATCAGCAACAAGCCCGCCGAGGCCGCGATGAAATCCTCGCGCGGCAGACGGTCATTGGTGTGCGCAATGGAGAGCGAATAGAGCGGCAACATGGCCGCGCCCTGCAAGAAGACCAGGGCGAAGAACAGATCCGAGCCACGCGGCAGAATGGCACCGAAAAGCGTGAGCAAGAGCCCCGAGGCCGCCGCCATCATGCAGATGCCCGCGATCACCCAGCGGCGATCAACGAAATCGGAGAAACGCCCAAGCGGCCATTGGATCAGCGCGCCGCCGGCGATGAACGACGTCATGAACAGCGCCAATTCGCGCGAGGAGAATCCGCGCTGCTGCGCGTAGACCGGCGCGACGGCCCAGAACGCGCCGTTGGCGAGGCCCACCGCGATGCAACCCGCCACACCGACGGGTGAGGCCAGAAACAAACGGCCCAATTGCAGACGCGGCACAACCTTCATATGCGGCTGCGGCAGACGCGTAAGGCCCACCGGCACAAGCGCCAACGCAAAGACGATAGCGCAGATGCTGAACAGCTCCGAGCCCTTGGGCGGCGACAGCAGCAATAGCCATTGCCCCACGATCAGCGCGCTGAAGTTCACCACCAGATAGGTGGAGAGAATGCGGCCACGCGTTTCATTAGTGGCGCGATCGTTCAGCCAACTCTCCAGACTGGTGTAGAGGCAGGCGGCGCAAACGCCGGTGAGCGCGCGCAACAAAAACCAAACAGGGGGCGATGACCAGAACGGGAGCAGCAAGACGCAAGCCGACAGCATCGCTGCGGCCACGGCAAAG
>CAIYRG010000512.1 GCA_903928515.1 uncultured Alphaproteobacteria bacterium
CCAAGATCAACGGGCTGCACACACCTTTGCACACGCCTTTGAAGAACGGCGATCAGGTCGAGATTATTGCGACCAAGGATCAAACGCCGTCGCCGATGTGGGAGCGCTTCGTCGTGACGGGCCGCGCCCGTGCCGAAATTCGCCGCTTCCTGCGCCATGCACAACGGGACCAGCATGTGGTGCTGGGCCGCAAGATTCTGGAGAAGGTGTTCTCCGACGAAGGTCATGAACTTACCGACAAGGCCGTCGATGGCGTGTTGAAGAAGTTGCGTCACGCCAAGGCCGAAGACGTCTATGCCGATATCGGGCGCGGTGCTCTGCGGGCCGACGAGGTGATCGAGGCGGTGTATCCAGAGATCAAGAACAACGCCAACCGCGTGAAGCGGCCCGTCTACGCGCCCACGAATGGAAACGGCCATAGCGGCGCCGTCTCCATCGCCGGGCTTACCGAGGGCATCGGCTATCGCTTAGGCGCGTGCTGCCATCCCATTCCCGGCGACCGCATCATGGGACTGATGGTGCCGGGCGAGGGCGTCGTCATCCACACCATCGATTGCGACGTTGTGGACCGCCACCAGGACAGCATGGCCGATTGGATCGACGTGCGCTGGCGCGACCACGCCTCGGACGCCGCACTGTCGGTGGCGCGCATCCAGGTGCGGTTGAAGAACGTCACCGGCGCGCTCGCGGCCCTTGCCAATGTCATCGGTCAGAACGGCGGCAACATTTCGAATTTGAAGATCACCAGCCGCAATCCGCTCTATTTCGAATTTCAGGTGGACGTCGAAGTGCGCGACGCCCAGCATTTGGAAAACATCATACGGGCGCTGAAAGTCGACACAACGGTGGAGGCGGTAGAGCGCGTGCGCGGCCTGAACACCGACGATCACGATGAGGTCAGCGATATCGCGCAGCCGGAGCTTCCGTTCCGCGCCGAGGTCTATAAGGATCACGCTTAAGCTAAGGAATTTGCCGAATGACGCCCGAACAGGTTTTAAAAGAATTCCGCGCAGCCGGCGCGCTTCTCACCGGCCATTTCCTGCTCACCTCCGGTTTGCACAGCGACACGTTTTTGCAGAAGGCGCTGGTGTTCCAAGATCCCGCGCGCACCGCGAAATTGATGCGCGCGCTGGCGAAGAAAGTGTTGGAAGAGGTGAAGACGCCGTTCACCGCTATCGTCTCGCCGGCGGTCGGCGGCATCGTTCCGGGGTATGAACTCGCACGCCAACTGAAACTGCGCGCCATCTATGTCGAGCGCGAAGGTGGCAAGTTCCAACTGCGGCGTGGCTTTGAGTTGCAGAAGGGTGAACGTGTGCTGATGGTGGAAGACATCATCACCACGGGGCTTTCGTCGCGCGAATGTCTGGATGCGATCCGCGAAGCGGGTGGCAAGCCGGTAGCAGCTGCGTGCCTCATCGACCGCTCGGGTGGTGCTGCCAAGGTCGGCGTGAAATTGATCGCACTGGCGAAAGTGAAAATCCCGGCATGGCCCGCCGACAAATTGCCGCCGCATCTGAAAGACATGCCTGCCATCAAACCCGGCAGCCGTGGTCTGGCGTGATGCAAGAAAGCGCAGAATTCGACG
>CAIYRG010000513.1 GCA_903928515.1 uncultured Alphaproteobacteria bacterium
CGGAGGCCACGGCCAGCGCGCGCGCCGTTGAGGCCAAGCTGCTGGTGCGCGTGAAGGCGAATGCGAAGACGATGAACAGAGCGGGGGGCAGAAACGCGCCCACCGCGACCAGCGCAAAGCCGGGCAAGCCGAAATGGGCCATGCCGTCGGGGCCGAAATAACCCCAGAGATAGGCGCCGCCCGCGCCGATCCAGAACAGCGACAGGAGTCCGGCAAATAGGAAGATCGGCAGCGTAGCCGCCGCGACAGGCTCCACGAGGCGCTTAGGCGGCAGGGCCGCGTCACGCTTGGCCGTTTGCGGCGGGGTCTCGGGGTTCACGCTGTGCATGTCGCGCGCTTGCGGTTCACGGCCTGCTCGCAGGATCGCCATTGTCTCACCCTCAACGCTGTACGCTTCACGCCCTTGGCCCGGCCTTCAAGGCCTCGTCAACAAAAGCTCAGGCCTATTAACCGTCACCGGGTCGGGCCGCGCAAGGCGAAACCCTGAGGCTTGCGAGAACTCTTCGTAGGAATAGGGGCAAACGCGCCGGCATTAACGGCCTCTTGAGAGAGGCGAAGGTAGGATTTGGCTCGCAATTCCCGGCTCGTTCCCATGCCCGCAACCGCTACAGCACCCGTCGCCCTGGACCATCTCAATCGCTACACCGGCGGAAGCCGGTCTTTGAACGAGGAGGTTTTGCGTCTGTTCGAGGGCCAGTGCTTTGCGCTGGTCGATCAGATGCAGAATTTGGCGGGTTCGGAAAATGCGAAGGCTTGGCACGATGTGGCCCATACGCTGAAGGGTGCCTCACGCGGAATCGGGGCTTTTGCCCTGGCCGACGCGGCGGCCGCCGCCGAAACCCACGGGCCGTCCGCGGCCGCCACCCAGGCGGCTTTGGCCGACTTGAAGGACGCGGCGTCCGCCGTGCACGCCTTTATCCTGGCGTTCCTGGAAAATGCCGCCGAATAAGGCGCACAGTTCAGACATCCTCTAGTTTTTCAGCTGCCTTTTCGCTATGCGACAGCGGCGCTTCGTAAGCGCATTGCCTCCGCTTTCCTTTTTACATTATAAGTTTGTCTGTTTCTGCACTATCACACAAAGAGAATGTAGAATGTCCGAAACTGCTGGCACGCCCATTGAAACCGATGTGATCATTGTCGGCGCAGGCCCGATCGGCATGTTCGCCGTGTTCGAACTCGGCCTGCTCGATCTTAAATGCCACCTGGTCGACATTCTCGACCGTCCGGGCGGCCAATGCGCCGAGCTGTACCCGGAGAAGCCCATCTACGACATTCCGGGCATTCCCTCCGTCACCGGCCAAGGGCTTGTCGATCGCTTGAAAGAGCAGATCGCCCCATTCGGTGCGCAATATCATTTGAGCGAGATGGCGACGTCGCTGACGAAGCTCGACGACGGCCGCTGGAAACTCACCACCGATAACGACACCGTGCTGATCGCGCCGGTCGTTGTGATCGCGGCAGGCGGCGGCAGCTTCCAGCCCAAGCGTCCGCCGATTGCGGGTATCGAAGGCTATGAAGGCAAGTCGGTGCACTACGCGGTGCGCAAGATGGAAGCCTTCCGCGGCAAGGACGTGTTGATCGCCGGCGGCGGCGACTCCGCGCTCGACTGGACGCTCAATTTGGCGCCGCTCGCCAAAAGCCTGACGCTGGTGCATCACCGCGACGGTTTCCGCGCCAGCGCACACAGCGTGAATCAGATGCGCGAGCTTGTGGAAGAAAAGAAGATCAACTTCCATGTCGCGAGCGTGAAGGAATTGCATGGCGCGGACGGCCAATTGGAAGCCGTGACGCTGACGGGCGCCGACAAGAAGGAGTGGCGCCACACGGTGAACATGTTCCTTCCCTTCTTCGGCCTCACGATGAAGTTGGGCCCCATTGCGGAATTTGGTCTCAATCTCACCGAGAATCTCATCCCGGTGGATGTCGAGAAATTCCAGAGCACGACGCCGGGCATCTTTGCCATCGGCGACATCAACACCTATCCGGGCAAGCTGAAGCTCATTCTGTCGGGCTTCCACGAGGCCGCGCTGATGGCGCAGGCCGCATTCAAAGTGTGCCGCCCGAATGAGAAGATCCGCTTCCAATACACGACGTCGTCGTCGTCGCTGCAAAAGAAACTGGGTGTGTCGTGAAAATTAAAGTCACCGACCGCAACGGAAAGAATTCCGAAATCGAAGGCAATGACGGCTGGACCGTGATGGAAGCGTTGCGCGACAACGGCTTCCCGGTGGCGGCCGAATGCGGCGGCGCCTGCGCTTGCGCCACGTGCCACGTCTATGTCGAAGAGAGCTGGGCCGAGAAACTGCCGGAGCCCAAGGCCGAAGAAATCGACATGCTCGACATGGCGCTGGCCGTGCAGCCGAATTCGCGTCTGTCGTGTCAGATCGTGTGCTCGACCGAGACCGACGGCATCGCCGTCACGATTGCGCCGGAATAAATTTCCGCGTTAGCGATAAAAGCCAAGCCGTCGCGGACGCGATCTCTTTAGAGAATCGTGATCGTCGCCGCGCATTGGATCAGGCCGAGCAGCGAGAGCTGCGAGTCGGAATCCTTCGAGGCCTGACCGGTTTGCGGATCGGCCGGGAAGCTGGCGCGGATTTCCACGACCCAGCCGGCGACGCCCATCACCAGAAGCTCGGTGCGATACGGTACGCCGCCAATCATTGCGAAGCCTTTTTCCGCAAGGTTGGGTGGTGTCCGGATTCCCTGAATCTGCGGGTTCAGACTTTGCGGCTCCGAAAATTGCGCTTTCTTGAAGACACCCTGGCGCAACGTGAAGTCTTTCGCCGTGAAGGCCGAATTCACCGTCTGCGTGCCGTCACCTTTGGTGATGTGGATCACCAGCTCCGCCGTGCGGCCGTTGCCCAAAGAAGGGCCGGTGCCGCGCGCATATTCGCAATCGATATCCGTGCCCTGTTCCACCGGCGAGGGGAAAACCGTGAGCTTCGACAAGGGCAATTCGGGAAAGGTGGCGGGGCACAGAAGCCCGCTACGCAGATGCGCGATGCCGCCGTCGTTGCCGACCTCGAACACGCCCTTGGCATATTGCGTGGCTTGGAAAATGCCCTGCGTGCGCAGCTTGGCGACGGGATCTAAGGCGACGCCCGCAGCAAGCACGCGCGTGCTCCCCGTGGCGGCAAGGCCGCATAGGACAAGCAGGCAAACGGCGCGAAGCAGCAAACGCATCCGGCGGTTCTAATCGGACCTCAGCGCAGATTCAACGTGCATGCGAAGATAACCACGCACGAGTCGTCTCAGTTACCCCACCCCCCCTCAAGGCGCGATCCGCTTCGGGTCGCGGGGGAACAGCGACGCCTTCCGGATGTTGCCGAGCCCGAGGAAGAGCATGACGACGCGCTCCAGGCCGACGCCGCCGCCGCCGTGCGGCAGCGCGCCGTGCTTGAACGAGTCGACGTACGACTGGATGGTCGCGACGGGGACGCCGCACTCGCCCGCGCGCCGCGCGAGCATCTCCGCGTCGTGCACGCGCTGCGCGCCGGACGTGATCTCCTCGCCGCGCACGAAGA
>CAIYRG010000514.1 GCA_903928515.1 uncultured Alphaproteobacteria bacterium
ACCTTGTCGCCCGGCTTGATACCGACCCAGGCAAGAGTTTCGGCGGGTTTCAAATTGGGATCGCGCGCCCTCATCGACGGCGGGCGCCCATCATCGTTCACCGACTTCGTAATGTAATCGGGGATCGCCGACGCTGCGGCGGCAGGTGTGGCGAAGGCGATAGCGGCGAAAAGCAGTATCGGTTTCATCATGCCGCTCCTATTGCGCTTCGGCGTAGGCGCGCGTGACACCGCGCGTCAAATCGCCCAAATGCCATTCGGGATATTTCTTCTTGAATTCGGCGTTGAGTATTTGCCCGGCCTCTTCCGGCTTTTTGCCTTCGCTCTTCAGCGCCAGAGCGCGCGTTTGCAAATCCTGCAGGAAGAGTCGCGTCTGACGCGGCAGATTGTAATCGTACATTTCGCCATGCGCAGGCACGGTGATGTAAGGGTGCAGTGCTGCCAACGTGTCGATGGCAGCAAACCAGCCCTTGAAGCTGGAACCAGGTAGAAAATCGGGCTCGGTCTCGCGGATCATCAGCGCGCCCGGCCACAGCGCGCGGTCTTCTTCCGCGAACACAGCCACGTCGCCCTTACCGTAAGACATGGGAAAGCAGAACAGTTTCACGTGCACGGTGCCGAGATCGACCTCGTACGTGGAATCGAAAGTGATGTCGGGCTTGCGCGGTTTTACGTCGTTCAGGAGATCCTTGAACATCGGATTCTTCTGGTAATAGGCGATGGCGTTCACGTCATCGTCGTCGGATTGTTCCTGCTGCGCTTTGCAGCGGATGTATTTCACGCTCGCCGGGAAGGCGCTTGCTCCCGTCGCATAGGGCGGCAGGTTCGATGTGGTGGTGAGATATAGCTGCCCGCCTTTGGGCAAACGCCGCATCGCTTCTTTCAACACCAACGCGCCATTCGCGGTGCCACCGCCGGTATCCACCACCAGCGCGCCTTTTGAGCCGACGATAATGCCGACATTCGGATAGCCCTGAATGACATAGGCATTATCGGTGACGCGGATGGAGCGCGTGTTCATCATGGGGTTCACCCATTGCGCCTCCATTGCAGCCTGCGCCTTCGCCTTGGCCGCTTCGAATTCCGGCGTTCCGGCCGCCGCTGCGGTAGGCAAAGCGAATGATAGGAGCGCGATGGCAGAGAACGATGCCGCGCGTGACTTTAGGGCCATACCGATCCTCGAATGCGTGAGAAGAAGAACGGCCGGAGGATTTTCCGGCCGTTCCGAAACAAAGCTCAATCGTCTTTCGTCGGCGGCGGCACCGGGTTTTGCGCCGGTACGGTCAGCGCGAACGGCAACTCCAAATAAGAATGGCCCTGAACCAGCGTGACGTGGCCGGGGCTGTTGGCAGGCGCCCAGCCCCGACGATTCTCGCCTTCGACCGGAGTCGGATTGGTTCCGGGCCCTGCACTACCGCCCGAATACTTCACCTCATCCACTTTGTTGAAGCCACGCGGCTTGATGTAATCGTTACACACGATCAGATCGCGTTCGCGCGCAGGATATTCCACGCGCTCGCAATTGTGGCCCGACGCATCCCAGAACCAAGTCCCCAAACGCATCGGCACGGGATCGCGGTCCGTCGGCTCATCGTAGCCATATTCGGCGAACGTGCCGTCTTTGTTATACATGCGATGGCGTTCAAACGAGCCGGGATGGATATCGCGATATCCCATATCGGTGACGAGTGTGTTCCCGTAATAGCCCGCCATCGGGTCGGCGTCTTTCGGACGCATGTCGCCGGCTGCGGTCAACGGCTTGCGGAAGCGATAGGCAAAGCGATCCGACATGTCGCGGC
This sequence comes from uncultured Alphaproteobacteria bacterium, assembly GCA_903928515.1. Lineage (GTDB taxonomy): Bacteria > Pseudomonadota > Alphaproteobacteria > Micropepsales > Micropepsaceae > CAIYRG01. The sequence continues at coordinate 1,799 of CAIYRG010000514.1, forward strand.
AGTGCTCGCATTGCGCCGTGCCGGTGTGCGTGTCGTCGGTACGCCGCCACGTGTCGTCTTCGGCCTCCAGCACAAATCCTGCCGCCGTGATTTCAGCCGCCAGTGCTTTCGGTTCGGTGCGATGAAGCCGCGGCGCATCCAGCATGCCGCGCCCATCGGCGGCCACGCTGTCCATCACCATGTATATGCCGCCCGGTTTGGTGCCGCGGAACAAGGATTTGTTCACGGCCACCATATCGAGCCAGCCGGTGTGGAGATCGTGATTGTCGTGATAGTGATCGTTGTAGATCACATCCACCTGCTCGGGCAGCGCGATGTTGCCGCCGAACTGATTGGCCGCCGTCCACATATACGAGACGTTGTGATAGATGGAGGCATTCTCCATCTCGATGCCTTCATCGATCTGAATCTGCTTCCAGCCGCCTTCGGCTTTCTCCTGCTTGTCGCGCAATTCCCAAGCCTGATCGAGATCGCGCATGAAGGTGATGCCGTAGACGTGGCCTTTAGGGCCTACGATCCTGGAGATGTTCTTGATGTTGGAGCCATCTGCGGCATACAGCTCCACGACCTTGTCGCCCGGTTTAATCTGGGCGAAGGCGTAAGATTCCGCATATTTGGTGACGGCATCACGGCGATAATCCGTCCACGGACGGCCTTCGGGATCGGTCATCGCCTGCGCGATGAAGTCCGGAATCTTAGGCTTCTCGACGGCGATGGGTTGTTGCTGCGTGGCGGCCGAACCCGTCGAGCCGTTGCAACCGGCGAACAGAAGCATCGCCCCTGTCGCCATGAACATGGACCTGTACGACATGATTTCCCCTCCCTGGACCGGCAGGCGCGCATCCAGAAGACGGTCGCAACCAGTCTCATGTAACGGAAAGGTTAGAGCAATTCACAGGTGAGGGGAATGCACGCAGACGCTGATATATCAGCGTTCGGATCGATTTTATGGCTGCGCCTATTGGTTCGGGAAATACGCATAGCCCTTCACGAGTTCGTCGGTCTTGCCGTCTGCCGTCGTCCACTTGTCGCCCGCTTTTTTGTTGTACGTCAGCGGATTGCAGTTGATCTGCCCGCGTTGATCGACCGGCATTTCATGCAGCATGCAAATGCGCCCCTGGGCATCGAAGAACCACGTGCCGTTCTGCCAGGGATTGCTCCCCGTCCCTTTCGCACCAAACTCCTGATAGGTGCCATTCGCGTGATAGATCACGCGACGTTCGCGCTGGCCGGTGACGGTGCCGGTAGCTGTGGTGTTGCTGCGATGGGTGTTCTCGAAATATCCGGCGATCACCGACACCGGGGGACGTTGAGCATTCGGCGCGTTGGCGGGCTTCTTGAAGCGCAGGATGAAGCGATCCGCATTGTCGCCTGCCGGTTTGCCGTGATCGTCAGATGCGTTTGCGAACAGATTGCTTTCGCCATCGAACACAAAGCCTGCGGATGTGATTTCCGCTTTCAGGGCATCGGCTTCGATACGACCCAGCGAGTCCGCGACGCCGAAGCCTGCGCCCTTGTTCGCCGCGTTGTCGATGAGAACAATCGTACCGCCCGGCTTCATGCCTAAGAACATCAATTTGTCCGTGGCCGCCATGTCGGTTTTTTCGAACTCTTTGGTCTTCAGCACATGATAGCCGCGGTCGCTGAAGATCATGTCGAGCTGTTCGGGGAAACCGAACAGACCGTTGTTCAAATGAAAGCCTTCCCAATAGACGACGACGTTCTTGAGATCGGGCGAATCCTGCACGCTGTAGGCGTTCTCCACGCGCGATAACGGAATGTTCTGGTTCGGATCTTTGGTCACCGGCCCGAGCCTTGCAGGCAGATCGCCCGCCGCTTGCGGCACAAGCATATAGACATGCGCGTTCGCGCCCACGATGCCCGACAGAATGCGCGAATAATAGCCGTAACCCGGAACGAGATCGGCGACGGCCATTCCCGGCTTTACACCGGCGAAGGCCAGCACATCGGCCGGCTTCATCTGTGCGTCACGCTCCATATCCAATGGCGGACGTGAGGGACTGCGGAGGGCGGCTGTCATTACCGGCGACGCGTCGGCGGCGATTGCGGTGCTGGCAGTGAAAGTCAGCGCAGAAATGAGAAGCTCGAGGCGTAGGCGCATGAATCCCCCGAAATATGCGCGCGTCTTCG
>CAIYRG010000515.1 GCA_903928515.1 uncultured Alphaproteobacteria bacterium
CCGTATTTGATTTTGAAAAACAAAATGGTCCCGGCGAAGCCGAGGCTCACGACGTTCGCGATGATCAGCGGCGGGTCGGCGATGGCGATTCCGTAAAGCAGCCAGAACACTTCGCCCGCGGTCATCAGCAAAAACATGGTGAGCGAGATGTCGGCGGTGTGGCGCGTGCGCCAAGTCTTCACGACCTGCGGTAGGAACGCAAAGGTCGTGCAGAACGCGCCAATGAGGCCGAGCCAAACAACGGCAGGAAACATGCTGCGTTCTCCTGCAAAGAAACGTTGAAGGTCTAAGCGACGCGCGCTTTGGCGGCTTGCGCGAAGCGATCGAACAGATAATGCGAATCCATCGGGCCGGGCGAGGCTTCCGGGTGATACTGCACCGAGAAGATCGGCTTGCCGCGCACGCGCACACCGCAATTCGTGCCGTCAAACAACGACACATGCGTCTCGGTCACGCCGAAGGGCAGGGAGTCGCGATCCACGGTGAAGCCGTGGTTCATCGACACGATCTCGACCTTGCCGGTTTCAACGTCTTTCACCGGATGGTTCGCGCCGTGATGGCCTTGCGCCATCTTGCGTGTCTTCGCACCCAGCGCGAGCGCCAGCATCTGATGGCCAAGGCAAATGCCGAACACCGGCAGTCCGGCATTGATCACGCCTTTGATGGCGGGAATGGCATACGCGCCCGTGGCTTCCGGATCGCCGGGACCGTTCGAGAACATCACGCCGTGCGGATTGTGGCGCAGAATGTCTTCAGCGGTGGCTTGCGCGGGCAGTACGATGATGTCTGCGCCTTCCGCCGCCAGCAGCCGCAGCATGTTGCGCTTCACGCCGTAATCGACGACGACCGCTTTCCACGTCGGCTTTTCCATTTTCCCGTAGCCGCGATTCCATTCCCACGGCGTCTCGTTCCAGGTGAAACTCTGGCGGCAGGTCACATCCTTCGCCAAATCCAATCCCACGAGTCCGGGGAAGCCCTTCGCCTGCGCCTGCAAAGCAGCGATATCGAAATTGCCTTTGGGATCGTGCGCGACAATGCCGTGCGGCATGCCCTGCTCGCGGATGCGCGCGGTCAGCTTGCGCGTGTCGATGCCAGACAGGCCCGGAATGTTGTAGCGCTTCAACCAGCGGTCCAGCGTCTCTTGGCTGCGATAGTTCGACGGCATGTCGCTTTCGGCGCGTGTCACCATCGCGCGCACCACCGGTGTGGTCGCTTCAAAATCTTCCAGATTGGTGCCGACGATGCCGATATGGGGGAAGGTGAAGGAGACGATCTGCCCCGCATAGGAAGGGTCGGTCAGGATCTCCTGATAGCCCGTCATCGCGGTGTTGAAGCAGACTTCGCCCACCGAGGCGGTCGGGGCGCCGAAACCGGTGCCTTCGAACACGGTGCCGTCGGCCAGCACCAGAATGCCCGTGGCCTTCGCGCGCGTGCGGAAAAACGCGCCCGCCGAATTGGCAGCGGGGCTGTGCGGTGCATCGGTCATGGAAATTTCAAAATTGAGCTTGCGCGGGCGAACATAGGTAGCGGGGACCAGCGGGTCAAGCTGCATACGGCGCTGATTTTGCGAGTGTTTTCAACGCGTTGTTATTGCTCCACAGTTCGCATAATGTCCCGCGCCTTGATGGAGACGGATATGGGCCTGCGCGATCAGTTCAACGATTCCCTGAAAGAGGCGATGAAGGCGAAGTCGCCGCGCCGTGTCTCCACGCTGCGTCTCGTGCTGGTGGCGGTGAAGGATCGCGACATCGCGGGCCGCACCGAGGAATCCAAGGCGGGCGTGTCGGACGAGGAAATCCTCGGCCTGCTCGCCAAGATGATCAAGCAGCGGGAAGAATCGGCCGAGGTCTATGCGGCCAATGCGCGTCCCGAATTGGCCGCCGCCGAGCGCGAGGAAATCGCCATCATCCGCGAGTTCCAGCCGCGCCAGATGGACGATGCCGAAGTCGCCGCCGCCGTCGCCAAGGCCGTCGCCGAGACCGGTGCGTCCTCGATCAAGGATATGGGCAAGGTGATGGGTGCGCTGAAAGGCGCCTATGCCGGCCAGATGGACTTCGCCAAAGCCGGTGCCGCCGTCAAAACGGCCCTCAGCCCGAAATAGGGCTTTTCCACGATTCAATTTTTTGGGTTGGCGACTCCTGGCTCCCTGACGCCTTACATTAGGCCCATGCGCTATGGCGAAGGCCTCCTTGAAGACATCCTGCGGCGGACGGATCTCGTCCAGCTGGTGGGCCGGCGCATCAAGTTGGAGCGCAGGGGCCGGATCTTCTGGGGCTGCTGCCCTTTCCACAAGGAGAAGTCGCCCTCGTTCAAAGTCGAGAACGAGCGCCGCACCTACCATTGCTTCGGCTGCGGCAAAGGCGGCGATGCGTTCCGCTGGCTGACCGAGACCGAAGGCGTGTCGTTTCCCGAAGCGGTGCAGAAGCTCGCAGGCGAAGCGGGGGTAGAGTTGCCCGCCTGGTCGCCCGAGGATGAGGCGCGCGAGACCCGCCGCAAATCGCTCTACGAGATCGTGGC
>CAIYRG010000516.1 GCA_903928515.1 uncultured Alphaproteobacteria bacterium
ATGAACGACTATGTGCTGACGCGGAAGCCCAAGCGGGTGGTGCTGATCACCGAGTGCTCCATGGCCGACAACGTCGCCGCCGAGGCCCCGGACACCGAGTTCGTGCGGCCCTGCAATCTCTGCCCGCACATGAAGCGCATCTCACTGCCGAAAATTCTGCATTCGCTGCAGACGCTGACCACCGAAGTCATCGTCGATCCGCTGATCGCGGCGCGCGCACGCAACGCGGTGGAAGCGATGCTGGCAGTCCAACCCATCGCGAAGAAGGAAGCCGCTTAAAGGCCATGGCCACACGCTTTGCCGATAATGTCATCGACTGTCCGGGCGCGTTGATCTTGGGCGGCGGACTTGCAGGCCTGTTCACGGCGCTGAAACTGGCGCCCTACCCCGCAACCGTGCTGGTGAATGCGCGCGCGGGCGGCTCGGGCTCCAGCGTGTGGGCGCAAGGCGGCGTGTCCGCTGCCATGGGCGATGACGATTCTTGGGAATTGCACGCCGCCGACACCGATGCGGCGGGTGCTGGGCTTTGCGATCCGGTGCGCACCGCGTTGCTGGCGCAAGAAGCCCCCGCACGTATCGAAGATTTGATCCGCTTCGGCGTGCCGTTCGACCGCACCGCCGATGGCAAACTCGCATTGAGCCTTGAGGCCGCACACTCGCGCAAACGCATCGTGCATGCGGGCGCAGATCGCGCTGGGCTTGTGATCACGCGAACGCTTGCCGATGCGGCACGCAACACGCCGTCGATCTCGTTCCTTGAAGGTTTGCACGCCGTCGAATTGGCGATGGATCAGGGCCGCGTCATCGGCCTGTTCGCGCGCGCCGGATTTGGTGCGGAAACGCGCCTCGTGTTCCTGCGCGCCCATCAGATCGTGTTCGCCACGGGCGGCATGGGTGCCGTGTTCGCCGTCACCACCAATCCGCAAGAAAGCCGCGGCGAAGGTTTGGGCATGGCGGCGCGCGCGGGTGCAATCATCTCCGATCCCGAATTTATGCAGTTCCACCCCACCGCTCTGGTGTCGGGCGATCCCGCACCTTTGGTGAGCGAGACCGTGCGCGGCGCCGGCGCGACATTGCTCAACGAAAAAGGCATGCGCTTCATGTGCGCCATTCATCCGCTCGCCGAATTGGCCCCGCGCGATGTTGTGGCGCGTGGCGTGCATCGCGAAATCGCGCGCGGCGGAAAAGTCTTCTTGGATGCACGCGAGAGCGTCGGTGCGGCGTTCCCGCAGAAATTCCCTGCCGTCTATGAAGGCGCCAAGCAGGCCGGCATCGATCCCGTGACCGATCTCGTGCCCATTGCACCCGCCGCGCATTACCACATGGGCGGCATCGCGACCGATGAAAACGGACGGTCCTCGTTGAATGGATTGTGGGCATCCGGCGAATGCGCCTCCACCGGCGTGCACGGCGCAAACCGCTTGGCCTCGAACTCGCTGCTGGAAGGCCTCGTGTTCGGCGCGCGCGTGGCTGACGACATTCGCGGTCAGAACACCACACCCAAAACTGTCGATGTGCCCTCGCCGCAGCCCGGCTATGCCGTTGGCCCCGTGCCGTTAAAGCTGCGCCAAGCGATGAGCCGCTATGTCGGCATCGAGCGCGATGCCAACGGTCTGCGCACCGCCTTGGATACGATCGGCAGCGTGGAGCGCGCGGCCAATGGCGATCTGGCACTGCTGAACGTGACGGCGGCGGCGAAGCTGGCGACAGCCGCCGCGTTTGCACGCCAAGAAAGCCGCGGTGGACATTTCCGCAGCGACTACCCGCAAACCTTCGCGCAAGCAAAGCGCACCTTCATGACGCTGGCCGACGCCGAGCGCCTTGCGCTCGAGTCCGAATGCAGCACAGAAACCGCAAGCACCAAGAAATCCGCACAATGAAACCTCTCGCCCTATCCCACACCAATCCCCCGCTGCCACTGCTCGTAGAGCCCGTGGTGCGCCGCGCCCTCGAAGAGGATCTCGGCCGCGCGGGCGACGTGACCACTGACTTCACTGTGCCCGCGGAGAACCGCGCCAAAGCCGTGCTCGCGGCGCGCCAGCCCGGTGCGGTGGCAGGTTTGATCGCCGTCGATTGGGCCTTCCGTTTGCTGGACACGAATGTTCGCCTCACCGTGCAAGCGCCCGATGGATCTCTGGTGCAGAAAGGCGATGTCATCGCGGAGCTGGAAGGCCCAGCGCGCGCGCTTCTCACCGGCGAGCGCACGGCGCTGAATTTTCTAGGGCACCTCTGCGGCGTGGCCAGCGCCACGCAGGCGCTGGTGTCACGCGTGGCCGGAACGAAAGCGCGCATCACCTGCACGCGCAAGACAACACCGGGTTTGCGGATGTTGGAGAAATACGCGGTGCGTTGCGGTGGCGGTTTCAATCACCGCTTCGGTTTGGATGATGCGGTTCTCATCAAGGACAACCACATCGCGGCCGCCGGCGGACTAGAGGCAACGGTCAAAGCGGCCCATGCCAAGCTCGGCCACATGATGGCGATCGAAGTGGAAGTCGATACGCTGGAACAACTGGACCAAGCGCTCGCGTTGGGCGTGCGAACAATCCTGCTCGACAACATGTCGCTAGACACATTGCGCAAAGCGGTGGAGATGAATCGCGGCCGCGCAAAGCTGGAAGCGTCAGGCGGCGTGACGCTCGAACATGCGCGCGCCATAGCGGAAACCGGTGTGGATTACGTTTGCTCGGGTGCGATTACGCACAGCGCCGGCAGCCTAGACGTGGGGCTGGACTTCCTGTGAGGCGTTCGCCGTGTCCGAAGGGACCGGCTGGAAATCGGCATCGGGCAGAGAGATCGGCGGCGTCGGATCGGCCATAGGCATCGTCTCGGGCGCGAGGCTGGCCGGCGATGCGGAATCCGCAGGCGACGCGTCTACGGGGTGCGGATTCCAACGATAGAAGATGTGATTGCCGATCTGCACGGTTTGAATCATCGTCGATGCCCAAATCGGCGTCACACCGGCAGCATGAAACGCAACCGCGTGTCCGGTCTCATCGGCCAGGTGCATCGCACCGGACATGATGCCTTCGGCGAGAAGCTTCGCGTGCTGCCACGCGGCTTGCGCCTTCGAGATGCGCAATTCGCCATCGCAGGCGAACGAGAACTGGCACTGGTGCCCTGCCCCTTGCACATCCGCGCCCTGATAGACGACGCCGCAAATCGTGCTGGGGAAATTGTGATCGTGCGTGCGCTGAAGAATGACTTCGGCGATCGCTTTCTGCCCATCGAGGCTTTCGCCACGGGCTTCGTAATACATCGCCTCGGCAAGGCACTGCTGCTCCTGCGCAAGACCGGACATGGCAAGCTGCACCGGCGAGGTGACGATGGTGCGATGGATGTGCGCGGTGCCGGACGCAGACGCCATATTCTCCGTATACGCACGGTATACGTAAGACGGCGTGATCGCGATGGCGGCAACGAGAGCGGCGCTTAATACAACGCGGTCTGCGCGCCGCAGAGATGGGTGCTTGGCTGTCATGTCGAACTTTCGTTCCTATAGTCCACGACGTCCGGCTGAGAATTGCACCCCAAATGTTCTCCGCTCGAACGAAGGACTTGGTAGCAGCGACGGCCAAATGCGTCAATGCACGACAGAGCCGAACGTGACGGCGCGTCACGTTGTGTAAAGATCGAATCACTCCGTACAAGGATCGTCTGTGTACGACTATTCGCCAGAAACCTTGGTTTTGCTGGATTTTTCGAGTTGCGCTTGCGCCGCTGCAAGCCGTGCAACCGGAACGCGATACGGTGAGCACGACACGTAATCCAAAGGAATCGACTGGCAAAACCGGATCGATTCGGGATCTCCGCCATGTTCGCCGCAGATTCCCAACTTGAGATTCGTTCTTGTTTTACGGCCTCTTTCGGCACCGATCCGCACCAATTCGCCGACGCCATCCACATCGATCGTGACGAACGGATCACGTTCAATCAAACCACGCGCAAGATATTCGGTAAGGAACCCGCCCGCATCATCGCGCGAAACGCCGAGCGCGGTCTGCGTCAAATCATTGGTACCAAAGCTGAAAAACTCAGCACTTTCGGCGATTTCCGCCGCACGCAAAGCCGCGCGCGGCAATTCGATCATCGTGCCCAACAAATAGGGCGGAATCTTGCCACGCTCTTTTTGTACCTCTTGGGCAACAGCGGTGATGCGTGTTTTCAACACATCGAATTCCGATTTGAATCCCACCAAGGGAATCATGATCTCCAACGTGACCGCTTCGCCTGTGGATTTCTCCGCATCCAATGCGGCTTCAAACAACGCGCGCGCCTGCATTTCATAAATTTCAGGATACGTTATCCCCAAGCGGCAACCACGATGGCCGAGCATCGGATTGGCTTCGGACAATGCCACCGTGCGTGCGCGCACTTTCGCCGGATCGGTGTTCGACGCTTTCGCCACTTCCGCGATCTCATCGTCTTTGTGCGGAAGAAATTCGTGCAACGGCGGATCGAGCAGGCGCACCGTGACGGGCAAGCCCGCCATCGCTTTGAAGATGCCGATAAAATCGCTGCGCTGCATGGGCAGCAATTTCTCCAGCGCCACTTTGCGCCCTTCCACATCGTCAGCCAGGATCATCTGGCGCACCGCAAGGATGCGTTCCTCGTCGAAGAACATGTGCTCGGTGCGGCAAAGCCCGACGCCTTCCGCGCCGAATTTCCGCGCCGTCTCGCAATCGGCCGGTGTGTCGGCGTTGGTGCGAATTTTCATGGTGCGCTTGGCATCGGCCCATTCCATGAGCTTACCGAAATCGCCGGTCAGTTCCGGCAATTGCATCGCCACGCGGCCGCGATACACGCGTCCTGCCGCACCATCGATGGTGACGAACTCGCCACGCGAGATCGTCTTACCGGCCACCGTCATCGTGCCGGCATCCACATCGATCTTCAACGTGCCCGCACCCGAGACGCAAGGGCGGCCCATACCACGCGCCACGACAGCCGCATGGCTCGTCATGCCACCGCGCGCCGTCACAATGCCTTTGGCGGCGTGCATGCCGTGAATGTCTTCCGGGGAGGTTTCCAGCCGCACGAGGATCACGTCACGCCCCTCGCCCGCCAGCGTTTCGGCCTCATCGGCCGTAAACACCACCTCGCCCATGGCAGCGCCCGGAGACGCCGCGAGGCCTGACACGAACAATTCCCTCGGCGCATTGGGATCGAGCGTGGGATGCAGCAATTGATCCAGCGACATCGCATCGACGCGCATCACGGCTTCGTCTTCGGTGATCAGCTTTTCGCCCACCATCTCCACGGCGGCGCGCAATGCGGCCTTGGCCGTGCGCTTGCCGCTGCGGGTCTGCAGCATCCACAGCGTGCCTTCCTGCACGGTGAACTCTACGTCCTGCATGTCGCGGTAATGCGCTTCCAGCGTGTTCGCAATGCGCACCAGAACCGCAAAGGAATCCGGCATCGACTCTTCCATCGACGGACGCTTGCTACCCACGGCTTCGCGCGCGCGCTTGGTGATGGATTGTGGCGTGCGGATACCCGCGACCACATCTTCGCCCTGCGCGTTGATCAGAAATTCGCCGTACAGCGCGCGCTCGCCGGTGGAGGGATCGCGCGTGAAGGCCACGCCCGTGGCCGACGTGCTGCCGCGATTGCCGAACACCATCGCCTGGATGTTGACGGCGGTGCCCCAATCCTCGGGGATGTTGTTCAGGCGGCGATAGGTTTTGGCGCGCGCCCCCATCCAGGAACCGAACACCGCGCCGATAGCGCCCCAAAGCTGGTCTTCCACCGCATCGGGGAACGGCTTGCCCAGATCCTTGAGCACGCGCTTCTTGTAGGCTTCCGCCACACGCTTCAGATCATCTGCATCGAGTTCGGTGTCGAGTTCGACATTCTTCTCGGCCTTCACGTCTTCGAGGATTTCCTCGAAATGCGAATGTTCAAGCCCGAGCACCACGTCGGAATACATCTGGATGAAGCGGCGATAGGCGTCATACGCGAAACGCTCATCGCCGGTCAGCTTGGCCAGCCCCGCAACGGTTTCGGGATTGAGCCCGAGATTGAGCACCGTATCCATCATGCCGGGCATGGACGCGCGCGCACCCGAGCGCACTGACACGAGCAACGGCTTGGTCGGATCGCCGAACTTCGCGCCCGTGAGCTTACCGATTTGCGCCAACGCGGCATCGGCTGCGGATTTCAGCTCAGGCGGATAGGTTTCGTTGTTCTTGTAGAAATACGTGCAGACTTCGGTGGTGATGGTGAAGCCCGGCGGTACAGGCAATCCAAGATTGCTCATCTCGGCGAGGTTCGCACCTTTACCGCCGAGCAGATTGCGCATCTCGGCACGGCCTTCGGCCTTGCCGGCACCGAAACTGTAAACCCACTGCGTCATG
>CAIYRG010000517.1 GCA_903928515.1 uncultured Alphaproteobacteria bacterium
AAATGTCTTTGTTCGTGCCCTCGAAAGCCTCCATCAGAGCACCATGTCCCGATTCCGCGCGAATGCGATCTTCGCCTTCCGAAATCGGCACGACCAGGAAGAATGACGTATCTTTTCCCGCGATGCGGATGTGACCGGGGACGTTCGCGCACTCTGACGCGACAGCGGTTTTCATCAACAAAAGCGCAAACGGCGGATCGGCATTTCCAGACGCCCGAGCGGGAATTTTTGCCACATCGCCTGACTTGAACCTCAAGCCAGATTCTCGTTCGTAGTCTTCGAGATTGGCGAGAAGAAGCGACGTATGTTTCGGGTCGCTCCGCGACAAACCGATAAAGACGCTTTCCGAGTAGATCGGCAGATTGAACACGACCGACGCATCCGAGTCTTTCAGCGGCGCATGCGCGGCAAAATACCGGCCACGAAAATCCCCCTTAAGCGCGAAGTCCAGCGTATCGACGCCCTCGCCCATCGGCAGGCAACCGAAAAGAAACTCCAAGATTTTCGCTTGGTAGGGGGTGAGTTTCATCGCCATGCACGCATCCGCTCCTATTCGAATCCCACCGGCTCGATAGGCTCTTTCTTCCACGCCCGCAGCCAATTCACCGGATTGCGCCAATGGCGCGGCGCGCCGTCGAGGGCCAGCAGGATCAGCGCCACGATCAGGCACGCGAATGTGAAGATATGCGTCCAGGTCAGGCGCTCATGGAACAATGTGACCGCGATGTAGATCGCGATCATCGGCACCAGATATTGCATGAAGCCGAAGGTGGAGAAGCGCAAGCGCTGTGCGGCGGCCGTAAAAAACGACAGCGGCACGGCGGTGACGGGCCCCGCGCAGATCAGCAGAAGGTCGGTGCGCCAATCGATAGTGCCGAGCGCGCCCGTGCCTTGCCATGCCCAGAACGACACGAGGCCGACGGAAAATGGCAGCAACAGCGACGATTCCAAGAACAGGCCTTCCATGGCGCCGATGCTCGCCATCTTGCGCAAATAGCCATAAGCCGCGAACACCACCGCTTGCTCGACAGCGATCCAGGGAAAATGGCCGAGCTGATAGGTTTGGCCCAAGACTGCAACGATGCCGAGCGACACGGCGATCCACCGCAAGGGCGACATCATCTCACCCAAGAGAAAGATGCCCATGGCCAGCACGAAGAGCGGCGTGATGAAATAACCGAGGCTCACCTCGACGACCTGATGCGTGGCGACGGACCACACATAGACGCCCCAATTCATCGAAATGAGGATGGCGGTTGCGAACAGCGTCAGCACGAGACGCCGCGACTTCAGCGCTTTGATAGCCGTCCAGAACTTTCCCTGCGCGGCGACGAACAACGCCATCGCGACGGCACACCACAGCATGCGGTGGATCAGCACCTCGAATGAGGAAATCTCGCGCAGCAGATTCCAATAGAGCGGCAGGATGCCCCATAGCACATAACAGCCGGCGCCATAGGCAAAGCCCGCGGGCGTGTCGCGCTGATCGGCTTGGGGATTGCTCATATCGTTCAGGCCAACATGGGATCAGGATGGCGCGCCATCGCGATAGAGCTTGTAGCGAATGGAATCCGACAACGCCTCGAACGAGGCATCGACGATGTTCTCAGACACACCGACCGTGGACCAGCGCTGGCCCTTGCTGTCCGCACTTTCGATCATTACGCGCGTCACGGCCTCGGTGCCGCCCGTGAGGATACGCACCTTGTAGTCCACCAAGCGCAAATCCTGCAGATAGGACGAATACCGCCCGAGATCCTTGCGTAACGCCTGATCGAGCGCGTTCACCGGACCATTGCCGGTGCCGACATTGTGGAAGCTCTCGCCAGCGACCTTCACCAACACCACGGCTTCCGAAACCGTAACGAGTTCACCCACCGCGTTGTGGCGGCGTTCGACCGTGACACGAAAGCTTTCGACATCGAAGTAATTGGGTACCTGCCCCATCGCACGGCGCGCCAGCAATTCGAACGAGGCTTCCGCGCCATCGTAGGCGTAGCCTAGGAATTCGCGATCCTTCACCGTGTCGAGCAACTTCGATACGCGCGCATCCTGGGGATCGAGATCGATACCGGCTTCCGCGAGCCGCGCCAGAATGTTCGAGCGGCCCGATTGATCGGACACCAGAACCACGCGTTTGTTGCCGACGCTTTCAGGCGGCACGTGTTCGTAAGTCTTCGGATCTTTCAGAACAGCCGAGACATGCAGCCCGCCTTTGTGGGCAAAGGCCGAGGGTCCGACATAGGCGGCGTGGCGGTTCGGCGCGCGGTTCAAGATTTCGTCCAACAGGCGCGACGTGGCCGTGAGCTTCTTCAAGCCTTCCGCCGAGATACCGGTTTCGAATTGCGAGGCGTAAGGTTCTTTCAACATCACGTTGGCGATAACCGAGCACAGATTGGCGTTGCCGCAGCGCTCACCCAAACCGTTCAGCGTGCCTTGGATTTGGCGCGCGCCGCCGCGCAAAGCCGCCAGACTGACAGCGACGGCTTGATCCGTGTCGTTGTGCGCGTGGATGCCGAAATTCGCAGCCGGAAACTTCGCCTTCGCTTCGGAGGCGATGCGATACACATCTTCCGGCAGCGTGCCACCATTGGTGTCGCAGAGCGTGAGGTTACTGGCGCCACCGCACACGGCCGCCGCGAGCGTCTTCAGCGCGTAGTCGGGATCGGCCTTGTAGCCGTCGAAGAAATGCTCGGCATCGAGCATGGCTTCGCGCTTCTTGGCGACAATCGCGGCCACCGACAATTCGATGTTCTCGATGTTTTCGGCCAGCGGAATTTCGAGTGCGGTCTTCACCTGATAATCGGACGACTTGCCCACGATGCAGATGGCAGGCGCGGAGGTATCCAGCAGCGCGGCCAAACCCGGATCGTTCGCAGCCGAACGGCCCGAGCGTTTCGTCATGCCGAAGGCGGTGAGCTTCGCGCGTTTCAAGCTCGGAGGGGCTGCGAAGAAATTCGTGTCGGTGGGGTTGGCGCCCGGCCAACCGCCTTCGACGTAATCGACGCCCAGCGCATCCAAGCTTGCCGCGATGCTCAGCTT
>CAIYRG010000518.1 GCA_903928515.1 uncultured Alphaproteobacteria bacterium
CGCCGGACGTGAGCCGGCGCACTTCCGGGTCCTTGCCCAAATTGCCGATCAAAACGACCTTGTTGACGCTACCAGCCATACCCATCTCCTTTTCTCTTTCCGGCGGCTCTCTGGCCCCGGACGCAAACCACGAAACTAACTCTCAGGCTTCCGAGGCGCCATCGCCCGGAGCCGTTACCCACCGCGGAAATTCCGCGTGCCCCTGCTCGACACGCGCGCCGGGGCCATTCCGAGGGTCACTAGCATATGTTCCTCTTTTGTTCTAGTCCTTTCGCGAGACCTTTAGATTCGCGGGGACAGTCCTTCCCCACGCTTGCAGAGGCAGCCCTCCGGCGGGTTAGCTTCGCGTTTTGGTGTTGAGCACAATCATGCAGAAAAGCATCTCCATCCGCGGTGCGCGGGAACACAATCTCAAGAATGTCGATGTCGAAATCCCCCGCGACAAACTGGTGGTGATGACGGGGCTTTCGGGCTCCGGCAAATCCTCGCTCGCGTTCGACACGATCTATGCGGAAGGCCAGCGCCGCTACGTGGAAAGCCTCTCTGCTTACGCGCGGCAGTTCTTGGAGCTGATGCAGAAGCCTGACGTCGATCACATCGACGGGCTGTCGCCGGCGATTTCGATTGAACAGAAGACGACCTCGCGCAATCCGCGCTCGACGGTCGGCACTGTTACGGAGATCTACGACTATCTGCGCTTACTGTATGCGCGCATCGGCGTGCCCTATTCGCCTGCCACCGGTCTTCCGATTGAAAGCCAGACGGTCAGCCAGATGGCCGACCGCATTCTGTCGCTGAAAGAAGGCACGCGTCTGTATCTGTTGGCGCCCATCGCGCGCGGACGCAAAGGCGAATACCGCAAAGAGTTGGCGGAGCTGCAGAAGAAGGGCTTCCAGCGCGTGAAGGTGGACGGCACGTTCTACAATCTCGGCGAAGTGCCCGCGCTCGATAAGAAGATCAATCACGATATCGATGTGGTGGTGGACCGCATTGCGGTACGCCCCGACATCGGCAACCGCTTGCCGGATTCTATCGAAACCGCGCTGGGCTTGAGCGACGGTTTATTCGTCGCCGAATTCGCCGATGAGACGGAAACGCAAGGCAAGAAGCAGATTGCCAAGCGCATGATGTTCTCGTCGAAATTCGCCTGTCCGGTTTCCGGCTTCACGCTACCCGAAATCGAGCCGCGCCTATTCTCGTTCAACAACCCGCACGGCGCGTGCCCGGAATGCGACGGGCTGGGCGTGAAATTGTATTTCGACGCCGATCTTGTGGTGCCGGATGAAACGGTGGAATTGCGCAAGGGCGCCATCGCACCGTGGGCGAAATCCAATTCGCCGTATTATCTGCAAACGCTGGAAGCCATCGCGCGCCACTACAAGGTGAGCCTGAATTCGACGTGGGAAGATCTGCCCAAGAAGGTGAAGGACGTGATCCTGCACGGCTCGGGCGAGGACGAGATCAAATTCTCGTATGACGATGGTGCACGGCGTTACGACATCAAGAAGCCGTTCGAAGGCGTCATCTCCAATATGGAGCGGCGCTACAAGGAAACCGATTCCGCCTGGATGCGCGAAGAGCTGGAGCGTTTTCAGAACGAAAGCCCCTGCGAAGTGTGCAAGGGTTTCCGCTTGAAGCCGGAAGCTCTTTGCGTGAAAGTGAATGCGCAGAACATCGGCCAGGTCTGCGAGCTGTCGATCAAAGCCGCGGACCAATGGTTCCTCGATCTCGACACCGCACTCACCAGCAAGCAGAAGGAAATCGGCGCGCGCGTGCTGAAGGAAATTCGCGCCCGTCTGCGCTTCCTCAACAATGTCGGCTTGGAATACCTCACGCTGGC
>CAIYRG010000519.1 GCA_903928515.1 uncultured Alphaproteobacteria bacterium
CACTTCGAAGTGGCCGCCGGAAATCATGTATCCGCCGAACACCATCGCAAACAAAAGAATGATGCCGCCAATTTGAAGCATGTAAATCCACAACCCCCACGCACCCGGCATTAGCCGCCGTCGGATCAGTATTAACGGAAGAGCTTAAAGAGCCGTGAAGCGCGGAACTTTCCCAAGCGCATCGCAGGGTTTTTTCGTTAACCCGCAGCTTTTCGCGGTGCATCCACGTCGACACCGTCGGTATCGCGCCGGAAAGGCCCGGTAAATTCCGGGTCCACGCGGCGGCGGCGGCAGGGGCCGTAGTAGTTTTCGCAGCGCACGAAGGGCCGCGGCCGCAAAATGATCTCGCTGATGCGGCTGAGAAGCCCGGCGGTTGTCATCGGCTTGGCGAGGATTTCGGTGACACCGGCGTCGCGCGCCGCCTCGATGCGGCGTTTCTCGGTATGGCCGGTGACCATGATAATGGGCAGGAACGCTATATATTGCGATGGCTTGCGGCGGATGGCGCGCGCGAAATCGAGGCCGTCCATCGGCAGCATGTTCAAATCGGTGATGATGAAATCGGGCCGGAAGGTTTCCACCTCTTTCAAGCCCGCCTCGCCGTCGAAACATTCCAGCATCGTGTGGACGCCGATGGCCGACAGCACGGTGCGTAACAGCGCGCGCATATGCTCATTGTCCTCGACAATGAGCGTCCGCAGCTTGCTGAGATTGGCAGCCGACTGCTTGTCCGCCATTCCTAGTGCCCCCACTCGCGCCCCGCGAGCGCGCATATGCGAACGGGGCCAGAAATCAGGGGAACTATTGCAGCCATTTGGTTAGCAACCGGTGAACAGCGCCCGCCTTGCGTGTTTCTTGGGCGGCTGGCCGCCGTTAAGGTCTTGCCGCTTGCCAGGGGCGCATCGCTTGCGCTTTATCCGGCCAACGGAGATGAGATGAGCGAGCCCCCACCTTGGCGCATAAGGCTGGAGCAGCCCGGCGATGCTGCGAGCATCGAGGCGCTGGCCGCAATGGTGTTCGGTCCGGGCCGCTACGCCAAATCCGCGTACCGCTTGCGCGAGGGTGTTGATCCCGATCCGCGCCTCGGCTTCGTGGCCGCGGATTCCGCCTCTCAAGCATTGCTGGGTTCCGTGCGCTTCTGGCCGATCACGGTCGGCGGCGAGACATCGCTGCTGTTGGGGCCGTTGGCCGTGCAGCCGGGCTTGCGCGGCCGGGGCATCGGCATCGCGCTGATGCAGCACGGCATCGATGCCGCGAAGGCCTGCGGTTACGCCACGGTGCTGCTGGTTGGCGACGAACCCTATTACGCACGTGTCGGTTTTGCGCGCCTGCCGCCTTCGCGTGTGCGCTTTCCCGGTCCCGTCAATGTCACGCGTGTGCTGGGTTTGTCGCTGGTGTCCGGCGCGCTTTTGTCGTTGTCGGGCGCGGTCACGCGCGCGCGCATCGACCATCCGGTGTCGGCACAAGCCGCTGCGTTGGGAAAAATCTAAGCGCCTTCTCTGCGCCACTGCCGCGCAAAGCGCGGCAATAAAAATGTCGCGGCGTAGCGGTGCTATGCACCCTCACGCCGCCACGCGAGGCCGAGAAGGCCCACTGCGAGAACAAGAGCCAGCCATGGCGGCAGCAGCGGCTGTTGCGCCACGGCCGTCACGCGATAGGCGTTGCGCTGTGTTGCCGCGATCCACCCCTTGCCATGCGAAGTGGCGCCTTCGTTCACCAACCGCAAATCCGGCACGCCATCGCGAATCCAATCCACAGCACCGCCGGTTTTGTCGGCCAGCGGTTTGAGGATGGAATCTGTGGCGCGCATGTCAGCCACTTCACGCGGATTGAGCGGGCCCGCTGCGGCCACTGCGCTCAAGCTGCCATCATTCATGTGATAGAGGCCGAGTTCATCGGCCTTCACATGGGCGGTGAAGATGCCGGGCGCATCTTTGTGGAATACCGTCTGCTGATCCTTGCCCGATGGCGTCGTCACCGTCACAGGCTTGGCATCGGGTGACATCGTGCGGCGCGTGATGTTCAGCATCCCGCCATCCACCTCGGCCGAAAGTTTTTCTTCTTCGAGGTCAGGCTCTTTCATCAGCCAATGTGCGAGACGCCGCAGCAACTCGGCTTGCGGCCCGCCACCTTCAAAGCCGCGCGCCCACAACCAAGCCTGATCCGACAGCAATTGCGCCACGCGGCCCTGGCCCACGCGGTCGAGCACCAGCAACGGATGATCGCCCGCGCCCTGCATCACCGTGGTACCCGAAACCGTTTGCGCGCCGACCACCCGGAACCAGCGTCCCCATGAGGGCGTGCCGTTGGGACCGTCTTCGCTCTGCGGCAGATCGCGCGTCACCGGATGCGCTTTGCCCGCTTCGGTGATCATCGGCTTGAACGGCTGTTCGATCACTTCGTGCGTCGGTTGTGCCGGCAGCACCGCCGCCAGCGGCGAACGGTAGATGCTGGTGTATTCTGCCAATTCGGGGCCGGAGGACAGCAGCAGCGCGCCGCCGTTCTGTACGTATTTGGCGATGTTGTCGAAATAAGCGAGCGGCAAGATATCACGGCGGCGGTAGCGGTCGAAGATCACGAGATCGAACGACGACAATCGCTCCGAGAACAATTCGCGCGTCGGAAAAGCAATCAGCGAAAGCTCGTTGATCGGCGTGCCGTCCTGCTTCTCCGGCGGACGCAGGATGGTGAAATGCACGAGATCGACCGAAGGGTCTGCCTTCAGCAGATTGCGCCACACACGCTCGCCCGCATGTGGCTCACCCGAAATCAGCAGCACCTTCAACCGGTCGCGCACGCCGTTGATGACGACGGCGGCGCGATTGTTCTGCAACGTCTGTTCGTCGGTGCCTGCTGAGGCTTCGATCTCCACCACGTTCTCGCCGCCATGCGCGATGGGAACGGTGATGGTGAATTCCTGGCCCGTCACCACGCTGTCTTCGTGGAAGGGCTGGCCGTCGATACGGGTGGTGATGTTGGCAGCGACAGGCCGCGTGTCGCCGAAATCATCGACCCGCACCACGATGTCGGCTTGTTGACCGACGATGCCGAAGCGCGCGGCGCGTTCGACCGTGAGCTTGCGGTCTTTCTCGCCGGGCGCGCCGGTGAGCAACACGTGTAGCGGCGCTTGCATGGCGAATTGGTTGGCGGGCGGCGCGTCATGGGCTTCGCCGTCGGTGATGAGAACCGCACCCGCCACGCGATCCGGCGGTACGTCGGATAGAGCTTGGTCGAGACCGGCGAACAAATTCGTGCCGCCGGTTTCCCCGGAATCGGTGTGCACGTCAGTTTCGCGCACCTCTACGCCCGGAAATTTCTTCAGCGCCGCGCGCATGGCGTTCGCGGCCTTATCGGCTTGGCTGTTGCGCTCGCCGATCTCCATGCTCTGCGTTTTGTCGACAATCAGCGCCACGACATTGGCGATGCTTTCGCGTGTCTCGCGCACCAGCAGCGGATTGGCCAGCATCGCCAGCAGGATCAGGAACGCGACGGCGCGCAAGATGCCGCCATTGGCGCGCTTCAGCACCGCGAAGACTAGCAGCGCAAATGCGGCAAGGCCTAAAAGACCGAGCAGCCACCACGGCACACGCGGGGCGAAGGCGATGGTGAAGGCCTCGAGTCCGAAAAAGCTGCTCATCTCAATTGCCCAGCCGTTCGAGAAGGGCGGGCACATGCACCTGATCGGTTTTGTAATTGCCGGTCAGAGAATACATGACGACGTTGACGCCGAAGCGATACGCGGTCTCGCGCTGGCGTTCGCCGCCCACCCCGGCGGCGATCGGCCGTCCCGCAGCGTTCGTCGCCCAAGCGGAGGCCCAATCGTTGCCGCCGACGATCACCGGCGACACGCCGTCGCCACCGCGCGCGGGCTGCGGTCCTAGATTCGGATCGGATGTGGGGATCGCTTCCACCCAAACCTGGCCGCCATCCCAGCGTCCCGAAAAATCGCGCAGCAGATAAAACGCTTTTGTGAGCACGTGATCGGCCGGAATGGGCTCCAGCGGCGGCACATCGAGCTTGCCCATGATCCGGCGCAGCGTGGCTTGTCCCGGTGCTACGCCCTTGATGTTCGTCAGAGGCCCGTCGCGGGTGTCGAACAAAATCGTGCCGCCGTTGCGCATGAAATTGTCGAGCTTGGAAATCGCTGCGGGTGAAAGGTCTTTCTGGCTCGCCACCATCGGCCAGTAGATCAGCGGATAGAACGAAAGATCGTCCTTCTCCACATCCACGCCGATGGGGTCGGTCGGCTCATAAGCCGTGCGCTGCTTCAGCGCGAGGCCGAGACCGAACAAGCCGGCACGGCTCATCTCGTCGGATTCCGCCGAACCGGTGATCACATAGGCCAGTTTGGTGTTGAGCGCGGATTCCATAAGCCGTGCATCATCGGCGTGCAGCGTGCCGGGTGAAATTACCAACGCGAGAAGCGCCAGCAGCAGCAACGGCGCAATCCAACGCGGCCATTTCCATCGGGGGAGCTTGTCGAGCGGCAATTTCGCTCTCACCTGCGCGCTCAAGGCTTGCGCGCGTGTCGTCACCTCTTCAGGCAGCACGATATGGCCGCGCAACAGGAGCGAGGCGAGGGCGTCGGCAAGAAGCAGCAGCAGCGCCAAGGTCAGCAATGGCCACTTTGCTTCAAAGATCACGCCGATGTCGTAAGGCGACACGCGTTGCGACAGCGCCAAGGGGTTCAGTTTCAAATCCGCTGTAACCGCGTTCAGCGCCACGGTACCGCCTTCATGTCCGTAATAGCCCGGCGGATGGCGAATGTCGGGAATGGTTTTGGCGGCATCCGATGCCTTCAGCGGAATGGCCTCGGCAGAGGGGCGCTGCAAGCGGCCATAGCCGTCGAGCATTTGCAGCGGCGGCAACGCCCCGTCGCCGGTGGCTGCCGCGCCATGCGCGGTGCCGGCGAGCGACACCACACGGCGCAGCATGTCGACATACAGGCCTGACAGCGGCAGCGACGACCAGCCGGGGCTTGCCGACACATGAAACAGCACAATCCAGCCCGCACCGCGCTGGGTGCCTGTCACCAGCGGCGTGCCGTCTTCCAGGCGCGCCCATGTGTGCTGCGCCAATTCCACGGACGGATCGGCGAGCACTTGGCGCGACACGGTGACTTCCGAAGGAATGGCGAGGCCACGAAACAGTGTGTCGTCGCCGAAGGTCGAAAGATGTTGCGGCTCGCGCCATGACAACGCGCTGCCCATCAAACGCTCGCCGCCGCGCAATTTTACCGGCACCAGATCGTCGCCGCCGTCTTGCGTGGCCGGAACTTCGGCGGCCGCACTCGGCTGGTTGGCGGTTTCGCTAGCCATGGCCGCGACACGCGGGCCCGCAAAGCGCAACAACACACCGCCGCTCTCGACGAATTTTGCAATCGAATCGTGCTGGGTGGCGCTCAACTGGCCGATATCGGTGAGCACGAGAACGGTGACGCCGCTCTGCATCATCTGTTCGATGGTGCCTTTGCGCAGTTCGGAGTAGGGCCCGAGTGCGCGCTCGACATAGAACACATCCGACAGCAGCGGCTGTTCGGATTCGTTGCCGCCGCCGGAGACAAGACCGACCGCCTGGCGCGCATCGCCGGAATCCAGCAATTGCACCGCGCCCGCGGAATCCAATCCCTGCACGGCCAGCCGCGTGGTGTCGTTGCGCAATTCCAGCGGCAGCAGGATCGTCGCCTTTGCGCTTACGGCATTGCCGTTGAAACGAAAGGCCGCCTGACCGATCACCTGTCCGCGACGATCCAGTGCCGCAACGCGGCCCTGGCGCAGGCTGGGATCGGATGCGCGGTCCACCGCCACATCGAAGCCTTGCGCCGTATGCTGCGGCGGCAGCAGCGCCAGTGCAGCGCGATCTGCACTGTCGGAACGGATATCGACATCGCCGATTTTTCCAAGCCCGTCCGCAATGGCTTGTGCCTTGCCGAAATCCAAGCCGTCACTCAGCCAGAGGATTTGCGGCCGCTCGCTGAAGCGCACGCCTTGCAAACGTTTCAAAGCGGATTCGCGGTTGGGCAGGAAGGGCAAGGGCGCCAACTCGCGCGCGCTGCGCACCGCGGCTCCGGCATCCATGACATTCGGCGTTTCCGCGTTTGTCTCGGCGGTGGGTACGATCACCACACCGCGCCCGGCGCGCGAGGCCGCACCGATGGCGCGATCCATCGCTTGTTGGCGCGCTTGCCAATTGCCGGCCGCCGGCCAACCATTGTCCACGAACAGCACCAGCGGTCCGCCATGCGCGCCGGTGGGCGTGGCATCATAAATCGGTTCGGCTAGGGCGATAATAACGAGCGCCGCGATCACAAGGCGCAGGATCAACAACCATAGCGGCGTGCGCGCGGGCGTTTCTTCGTTGGTTGAGACATCGAACAGCAGACGCAGCGGCGGAAACACGATGCGCTTGGGCGCGGGCGGTGTGACGCGCAGCAGATAATAGATTGCAGGCAGCGCTAGAAGTGCGGCCAGCAGCCAGGGCGATGTGAAGCTGAACCCGGCAAACATCGCCTAGAACCCTCGCGCGGCGCGTGCGCCGCCCAATGCCGTGTAGAGCGCGATCAAGGCGATTTGCGGCGGGCGATCCGTGCGATGGCGCGTCAGGCTCCAATTTAGCCGCCGTGCGGCCAGCCCGAGCGCTTCCACGTGCGCCGTGAAGCGCTGGCGGTATTCTTGCGCCACGCTTTCGGCGCGCCCGAAAATGCGGGTCTCGCTTTTGCCGTCAGGCGCTTCGAAGCGCACGCGGCCATCGAACGGGAAATCCTCTTCCGCCGGATCGTTCACCATTACGAGGAACCCCCGCACGCCAGCGGTGGCCAGCGCGCTCATACGCGCTTCGATGGCTTCCAACGGTTCGAGGAAATCGGAGAACCACAACAGCGTACTGTGGCGCTCGGTGGTGGTTTCCGGCGGCAAGGCCTGCGCTTGGGCGTTCGCTTCGCCGAAGGCTTGCGCCATGCGGTAGAGCGTGACGCGCCCCGTGGAGGCGGGCGATGCTTCGCCGTGCAAGCCGACACGCTCGCCGCCGCGCAGCAACAACGAGCCCATCGCGAGTGCCAGGATTGTGGCGCGTTCCAGCTTGGTGGGAATGTCACGCGCGGAGGAAAAATCCATACCCGCACTCGCGTCGCGCCACAGACGTACGGTTTCGGCGACTTCCCATTCGCGCTCACGCACGAACAGATGTTGCGACCGCGCTGATTGCCGCCAATCGACAGCGGTTGCCGGATCTTCCGAGCGATAGCGGCGGAATTGCCAGAAGGTTTCGCCCATGCCGGCTTTGCGGCGGCCATGCACACCCAGCGCTACCGAAGTTGCGGCGGCCTCCGCTGCCACAAGCAGCGGCGGCAACATGTGCGCGATGGCTTCGGCTTCATTGCGCGGTGCCTGCAAGCGCGCGCTGTCGGCCGAGGTCGCGGAAGTGCCGGAAGGCGAGGTGCTCAAATCGGTATTCCTACGCCCGCGTCACGCCTTCTCATAAATGCTTGCGGCACAGGCCATCCACCAGCGTGGTGATGTTCATGCCTTCGGCGCGCGCCGCGAAGTTCAACGCCATGCGATGACGCAAAATGGGATGGGCCAACGCCTGCACATCGTCGACCGACGGCGCGAAGCGCCCGCCGATCAGCGCGCGGGCACGCACCGCCAGCATGAAGGCTTGGCTTGCGCGCGGGCCCGGCCCCCAGGCGACGAATTTTTTCACGGTCTCGTCGGCGTTCTCATCGGGGCGCGCGGCGCGCACCAGATCGAGGATCGCCGTCACCACCTTCTCGCCCACCGGCAAGCGGCGCACGAGTTGCTGGGCTTCCAGCAAATCCTCCGGCGTCAGCTGTGCGGACGGTGCCGATTCCTCGCCCACGGTGGTCGCCAGCAGCATCTGCCGCTCGGCGTCGCGTTCGGGAGAGCCGACATCGATCTGCATCAGGAAGCGATCGAGTTGCGCTTCGGGAAGCGGATAGGTGCCTTCCTGCTCCAGCGGGTTCTGCGTCGCGAGCACATGGAAGGGCTTGGGCAAATCGTATCTTTGGCCTGCCACGGTCACATGCTTTTCCTGCATGGCCTGCAACAATGCCGATTGCGTGCGCGGGCTGGCGCGGTTGATTTCGTCGGCCATCAGCAATTGGCAGAACACGGGGCCCTGGATGAAGCGGAAGCCACGACGGCCGTCTTCGCCTTCTTCCAACACTTCGGAGCCTACCACGTCGCCTGGCATCAGATCGGGCGTGAACTGGATGCGTTTGGCGTCTAACCCCAGCACCGTGCCCAGCGTTTCCACCAGCCGCGTTTTGGCGAGGCCCGGCACGCCGACCAGCAGGCCATGGCCGCCCGACAGCAGCGTGACGAGCACGTGATCGACGACATTGTCTTGGCCGAAAATGACGGCGGAGATCGCCTCACGCGCTTTGATGAATTGCCCACCCAGCCGCTCGGCCCAGGCGGCGTAGTTTGCGGCATCGTCAGGATTACCTGTGGACGAATTATTCGGGGATTCTTCCGGACGCTCGGCCACGGTTCCTTCAGCACTCATATTCCTATGCGCTCCTGCTGCCTGTTCTCTTGTTGGCTCATCGCCGCTCTTAAGAACGGTCGCTTGTCCCTGGCCGGGGACGCGCGCTAGCCTCGCGCCGCTTTGGAAAACCCATTCATGCATCCCTGCCGCAGTCTTGCAACAGGCCGCTCGGCCTTCAGAAATCCGCGGAAATCGCGGCTTGTGCGGCCGTTTCCATGACCCTCACCCTGCCAACGTATAAAGGCCGGATTGTGTCCCGGCTGACCCAGGATTGGTCGGGGTTCGGCTCCGGCTTCGGGCCGGGTCCGGGAGGCGCGCAAGTGGCCTTGCGGCCCGCTGCCGTCTTGATGCCCATCATCATGCGCGCCGAGCCCACCGTGCTGTTCACACGGCGGGCGGAACATCTGCCCGCCCATGCCGGGCAAATCTCGTTTCCGGGCGGCAGCGTGGAGGCCGGTGACGCAGGCGTGAAAGCCACCGCTTTGCGCGAAACCCACGAAGAAACGGGCATCAACGCCGATTTCATCGATGTGGGAGGCTTCCTTGATCTCTACACAACCGGCACCGGCTTCGCGATTCAGCCGGTGGTGGGTTTTGTGCGTGAGGGTTTCAAGCTCGAACCGAACCCGTCGGAGGTCGCCGAGATCTTCGAGCTGCCGCTCGATTTCCTGATGACACGGACGAATTACCAACTGCTCACCCGCGAATGGCGTGGCAGTCCGCGCCCGTATTATGAGTTAGTGTTCGGCGCTTACACTGTTTGGGGCGCAACGGCCGCGATGCTGGTCGATTTGTGCGAAAGGCTGGCTTCATGATCCGCCGCGCGCTGTTCGACTTGGTGCTCTTCTTGGCGCCGTTTGTGCTGTACGCGCTTTACTTGCGCTTCGCGCCCAAGCCGGATGCGAATGCGACGGCGCGCACCCACCCCTGGACTTTGTTGATCGCCTCCGGCCTTGCGCTGGTGGTGCTGAGCTTTGTCTGGCTTGGGCTGACAGAAGGCCAGGGTGAGCAGGGCAATTACGTGCCGTCGCGCGTGGAGAACGGCCAAGTCACGGCTGGGCATATCGAAGACGGCTCGAACAAATGAGCGTGCGTCTCGATCCCGATAACCACGTTTGGATGACCGCGCCTGCGACGCGAAAGGTTTTGGACGCGCTTACCGCCAAGGGCGGCGAAGTGCGCTTTGTCGGCGGTGTGGTGCGCAATACTTTGGCGGGTGCGGGCGTCACCGATATCGACCTCGCCACGCCTTTGACGCCCGATGTGGTGATCGCGCTGTTGGAGGCAGCCGGGCTGAAAGCGGTGCCGACCGGCATCGAGCACGGCACGGTGACGGCGATTGCCGACAGCAAGCCGTTCGAGATCACCACGCTGCGCCGCGATGTTTCCACCGATGGAAGGCGCGCGGTGGTGTCGTTCACCGGCGATTGGCGGGAAGACGCAAGCCGCCGCGATTTCACGATGAACGCACTGTATGCCTCGCCCGAGGGCGAGGTGTTCGATTATTTCGGCGGCATCCAGGATTTGGAAGCCGGGCGCGTGCGGTTTGTCGGTGATGCGGCCTCGCGCATCGCGGAAGATTATTTGCGCATTCTGCGGTTGTTTCGCTTCCACGCCTGGTATGGGCGCGGCGAAATCGACGAGGCGGCACTTGTCGCCGCTGTTGCTGGAAAGGGCGGATTGAAAACGCTGTCCGGGGAGCGCGTGCAGAAGGAAATGCTGAAGCTCCTGGCGGCGGCCGATCCGATCCCTGTGCTGCGTTCGATGCGCGAAAATGGGCTTTTGCGCGAGATATTCCCGGCCGCTATTGAATTGGGCCGCGCCGATCTGAAACGCCTCGGCAATCTGGTGCCACTCACCGCGGACCCCATTCTGCGCCTGACAGCACTGGTGCTGCTATTTTCGAAAGACGCGGTGCGCGAGGCGGCGCATATGTGGCGGCTCTCGAACAACGACCGCGATCGCATGCTGGCGCTGACCGGAAACTACGCGATGCCCGAGAGCGAGAACGCCGCCAAACGGCAGATTTATGAGAAAGGCGCGGGCCTGTATCGCGATCAATTGCTGCTGACGCGCGCGGCCATTCCGCATGCGGTGGGCAACTGGCAATCGTTCTACGATCTCAGCGCGCGCTGGAACGTGCCGCGCTTCCCGTTGGACGGCGGCGACGTGATGGCGCTCGGTATCGCGCAAGGCCCGCGCATTGGGGAATTGCTCTCCGCTGTTGAACATTGGTGGATCGAAAACGATTTTCGTGGCACCCGCGAAGAATTGCTGGCGCGCCTCAAAGTACAAGCGAGCGCCTGATGCGGTTCGTCGTGCAAGAATCGCTCAGCCTGCCGGCCGATGCCGCGCGCGCCAATGAGGATGCGTTCTCAAGCGCCGATGGTTTTGCGGTGGTGCTGGACGGCGCGACGGGCCTGGGCGAGATGTTGATGCCAGGCGCTTCGGATGCGCAATGGATCGCGCGCTTCGGCGCCAACCGCATCGCGAGTTACGCGCGTGAGGGCAAAGGTTCTCCGCGCGATTGGCTGCGCAACGCGATGGAGGATGCGGCCAAAAGTTTCGCTGCCTTGCGCCGCCGTCCGCCGAAAGAAACCTACGAGATTGCCTTTGCTTCCATGATTCTTGCGGCGATGCGCGGCGAGATGCTGCAGCTTTTGTGGCTGGGTGATTGCACCGCGCTGTACCGCGATAAGAAAGGCGTTGTCGATGTGCTGGGCGATGCCACGGAATCGCGTGAGCGCGAACGCGCTCGCGTTGCCGCCATCATGCTCAGCCACAAAGCCGATCCGGCCGCGCCGCAAGTGCGTGCAGAGTTTCTTCCCGCGATTCGCACCGCGCGCAACACGGTGAACACGGCGCAGGGCCAATATCTGTTCGGGCCCGATGTGGTTGCCGCCGGCCACTTGCGCAACGCGCGGCGCGGCGTGCAAAGCGGAGCTGAGTTGTTGTTGATGACCGACGGGTTCTACGCGCTGGTGAGCGACTACGAAGCGCACACGCCGCAATCGTTGATGGCGGCAGCGGAAGAAAAAGGTCTGGCGGCGTTGGGCGAGGAATTGCGCGCCATCGAAAACGGCGATCCGGAAGGCAAGCGCTTCCATCGCTTCAAGCGTCACGACGACGCCACGGCGGTGCTGCTCAAGGTCGAGGATTAATGCAGAACGCCCATCACTTCGCCGCCGCCGTCCCAGATCATTTTGCCGCCGACATAGACGATCATGATAAGGCCGAGATAGGCGAACCAGGGATAACGCTGCAACATCTTGGCGATGAACACAGCCGCTACACCCATGAGCGCCACGGCCACAGCAAGTCCAGCGACCAGCACGTAAGGGTGATCGCGCGCCGCTGCGGCCACCGCCAGCACGTTGTCGAGCGACATGGAGATGTCGGCGAGTACGATGTTCCGCACGGCAGTGCGGAGAGGCAAATATTGTTTGCCCGGTGCATCGCTACCGTCGCGCGGATGCTCCATCGTCTCAAGCGCTTCGCGTTCTTCGGCGCGCTCGCGCAGCTCGCGATAAAGCCGCCACGAGACCCAGAGAAGTAGAATACCGCCGGCCAGCGTCAGGCCGATAATGTCGAGCAGGCGCGTGGCCAGGCTCGCCAGCGAGACGAGCAGCACTACCGAAGCCGCGAGGCCGGTGAAGATCACGCGCGCACGCTTCGCCGGTTCGACGTTGCGCGCCACCATACCGATGACGACGGCGTTGTCGCCTGCCAGGGTGATGTCGATCAACACCACTTGGCAGAACACGATCAACGCCGATTGTAGAGAGGGGTCCAATTGGGTCCGCTGCGAAAAATGACGAAAACGAATCTAGCGGAAGGCCAAAGCCAGAGCCAGAGAAGTTAAGGCCAACGCACTTCTGGGGGCAGAGACATCAGAATGGCTTCGGTGTTGCCCCCCGTAGCCAAGCCGAATTTTGTGCCTCTGTCATAAACCAGGTTGAATTCCACATACCGGCCGCGACGCACCAATTGCTCGTCGTGTTCCTCGGGTGTCCACGCTTCGTTCATGGTTCGGCGCACGATCCTGGGAAAAACATCCAGCAACGCCAGTCCGACATTGCGCGTGAACGTGAAACCGCTCTCGAAATCACTCGCCCCAGAATCGCTAATATCGAGATTGTCATAAAAAATGCCGCCGACGCCGCGCGGCTCGTTGCGATGCTTGAGGAAGAAATATTCGTCGCACCATTTCGTGTAACGCGGATAGGCGTCGGGCGCGTGGGCATCGCAGGCGGTTTTCAATGCAGCGTGAAAATCGCGGGCGTCCGGGTAGTCCCGGTTGCGTTGCACGTTCAGCATCGGCGTCAGATCGCCGCCGCCGCCAAACCAGCGTTTCGTCGTTACGATGTGACGCGTGTTGAAGTGCATGGCCGGCACGCGCGGATTGCGCATATGCGCCACCAGCGAAATACCCGCCGCCCAATAGCGTGGGTCGGAATCCGCACCCGGAATCGTCTTGGCGAATTCCGGCGCGAATTCGCCGAAGACGGTGGAGATGTTCACGCCCACCTTCTCGAACACACGCCCGTGCATCAGCGACATGGTTCCGCCGCCGCCTTCATTATTGGGCAGGCGTTCCCAATCCTTGCGCGTGAAATGCCCGGCCGGCATGTCGCGCAATGCGCCGGAGTATTCCGCCTCGATGGCTTCGAATGTCCGGCAGAAGCGGTCGCGCAATTCGGCGAACCACGCGCGTGCGCGCTTTTTTCCCTCTTCGATATTGCTCATGCCGGAAATCCTGCCACTTGCCGCAACGCTTCCCCCAAAACCATCGCGCCCGCCACGGCCACATTCAACGAGCGCATCTCGGGCCGCATCGGAATACGGATGCTGGCATCCGCTGCCGCATGAACGTCGTCCGGCACGCCCGCACTTTCACGGCCCAACAAAAGTGTGTCTGTGGGTGCAAAGGCGAACTGCGTGTAGGGGAGGGTGGCTTTCGTCGTCAAGAGAACGATCCGACCGCGCCGTTGGCTGAGGAAGCTTTGCCAGGATTC
The DNA here is from genome assembly GCA_903928515.1 of uncultured Alphaproteobacteria bacterium. Classification (GTDB taxonomy): domain Bacteria; phylum Pseudomonadota; class Alphaproteobacteria; order Micropepsales; family Micropepsaceae; genus CAIYRG01. Next base: position 13,524 of record CAIYRG010000519.1, read on the forward strand.
ATGGCGCGTGACATCGGCGGAGAGCAGATAATCCATGCCCGCGCGGCGAAAATTCGCATCCGAGAACACGAAGCCGCAGGGCTCGATCACATCGATGCCCACACCCAGGCAGGCGCTCAAACGTATCGATGTTCCCGCATTCTGCGGAATATCGGGTTGGTAGAGTGCCAAACGTAAAGAAGACGATCGCATGACGGGAGAGAACAATCCCGCCGTCCTGAACGCAAGCGCGAAGCCGGTCTGGGTTCAATAACTCGCATGTAAGCCGAAATTGAAGCGCCAATCGTCGTCGGCGATGCCATGCGGTGCGGAAATCGCATATGCGGCTTCCAATTGCAGCGCTACTCTGTCGGTGATCGCCACGCGCACGCCCGGCCCCGCCGAAGACAGCGAATAATCCTGCGAACGTATGAAGCCGCGATCGTGGAAATGCACGGTGCCGTCATCGGCAAAGACGTAAAGCTCCGAGCCTGTCGCCGTGCCGATCCAGGCCGATTGCGAGTGCCAGGCAAATTCACCGGAAACGCCCGCCCCTTCATCGCCCTCCAGCGTGGCGGCGGGGAAGGCGCGCCCGAAATCGGGTCCGCCCAGCGCATAGAATTCCGAAATCGGCAGCCGCTTCTCGGCCCATTGCGCGTTGGCTTTCAGGCGCACCACGAATTCATCGCTCACCACATGGTTCAACGTGCCCACCGCGTTCAGCTTGCGAAAGTCCGAGGCCGCGATCAGCGGGCTGATCTCATGCGCTCCCAATCCGTCTATGCCTTGGCTGAAGGTTGCGCCCAGCGTCCATGCCGTTTTGGGATCTGCGCTGGAATAGATTGCGCCCAATCGCGCCGCGCGCACGCGTTCGGTGGCGGGAATGTTTCCCAGTGTGGCGTTGCGGCTGTCGATACCGTCCACACTCAACGTGCCGTAAAGCGATTGGTCGAAATCGCGCAAGAAAGGATGCGATGCGCCCAATTGTGCCGTCTGCGCCTCGCCCGAAAGTCCGCCTTTGGGATTGGTGTGCAGATTGCCATAGGCCGCTTGCGCCACAGTGCCGTCGTCGTCGAGCTGTTCGGCGTCGGACACTGCGAAATACTGGAAGCGATTGATGTCTGTCGGCAGCAGAACGGTCAGTTTCGTCGTCTCGCCGGCGCGCAGCAGCGCATAGATCGAAGCATCCACCTGAACCTGATTGCGGCCCAGCGACGGTGCACCATCATCGGTCAGCCCTAGGGAGATATCATAGGGGCGTTGCTTGACATCGACGTCGAGACGCACGGTGCCATTCGGCCCATCGGGTACCAGATTCAAAGCGGGCGTCACGCCGGGAAGATCGCGCATCAAGGATACGTAACGCTGCAACGTTTCCTTGCTTAAAGGCTGCTCGTTCAAAAGATGCTCGCCATAGGCGCGCACCAGGCCCGCTGCGGGTTCATCGCCGGTCACATTGATCTCGTCGACGCGCCCCTCGGCAGCGGCCAAGCGCACTTCGCCGCCGCCGAAATCCTGTTGCGGAATGCTCACCATGAAAATCGCAATGCCCGCGTTGCCGTAAGCATCCGACACCGCATCGGCGAGCGCGCGCAATGCGGCCGCATCCATCGTGCGGCCGATGAAGGGCTTGATCGTGGCCGACAAAACATCGGGCGGCAGACTCGCGCCCGATACGCGCACCGAGTTCAAGACGAACGGCGTGATGGTGGAAGCTTCCGGCGCAGCTTGTGTCTGCGGCACGGTTTTGCCTTCAGGCTTAGGCGCCGTCGGCAATCGGTCGGTGCGGTTTTGATCGATGATGAGCGGCGATTGCGCGAAAGCGGGTAAGCCCAGCGCGCAGAACGCCACGGCGGCCAGCAGTGTCTTTTTCATAAAATGCACTCATGAAAAATGGAGAGAGAAAAGATGGGCGGCGCTGGACCGCCCATCTGTCTTGCATTCGGCGCAACTACGGCGTGGTCGTGAGGAGCTTCGTGACCGGCGCAGCGGTGTTGGTCACGGTGCTGCCGAGACCGCTCGCGGGACTTGTGCCCGTGGCGCCGATCACGGGGGCTAGCGCAGTGCTCACTGGCGCGGTTGCATTGCCTGTGCCGGTGCCGCCCAACGCGCCATTGCTCGTGTTCAGCGCATTGCTGCCGTTAAGGCCGACTGTGTTCTGGTTGAGATTACCACCCGTACCGGCATTGGCAGTGAGGACCGAGCCACCCTGCGCGTTCGGCGACAACACCGTGGCGCCGATTGCAGGATTGCTGCCGCCATTGAGCACGGAGCTGGTGCCCGCATTGGCTGTTGCCAAGCCGTTGCTGGCGACGCCGTTGCCGCCAAGCGGATTGCCCAACCCAGCTGCGTTCAGCGCGCTGCCAGCCGGCGTCCCGTTCGGGTTGAGCGACACGGTGGTTGGCATATTCGGCGACAGCGCATTCGCGTTCACCAACGGATTGGTGCCGTTGACGAGCGTGTTGCCGCCCACTGTCGCGTCGGCGAGATTGCCGCCCGACACACCATTGGCCGCCGGCGTGCCGCCCAGCGCGCTGCCGGCTGCGCCTGTGCCGTCAGCCACGCCTTGCGTGCCAGCTGTCGTCGTCACGCCGCCATTTTTGTTGCCGTTCACGCTCAACAACGTGTTGGTGCCGTTCGGCTTCGTCACGCCGGCGGTGTTCAACAGCGTGTTGCCGGTGTTGTAGAGCGGCGTCACAGCGCCCGAGGTGAGGGTTTTGCTCTTGGGCGTGTTCGATGTGCCTGTTGCCACCGTTGTTCCAGAGGCGCTGATGATCACATCGTTGGCGGTGTTCAAACCGTTGGTCGCGTTGGTGGTGCCGAGAGCGACGCCAGGATTCGTCGCGTTGGCGGTGGCAGCGCCCGCCGTGGTGCCGCCTGTGGTGGCCGAGGCGCCAGTGCTGTTCAAACCGGTTGATGCAACGCCCGCGCCGGTGCCGCCATTCAAACCGGTCGTGGCGCCGGTGCTCGTGCCACTGGTGCCGGTGCCGGCACCTGCGGTCGTGCCGTTACTGCCCGATACGGTGATGCCGGTTCCGATGCTGCCCTGAGTCGAGCCGGAAAGCCCTGTGCCGCTGGAACCGGTTCCTGTGGAACCCGAACCGGAACCTGAACCGTTGACGGTACCGCTCGTGGTGCCGCTACCCGTCGAGCCGGCGGCTGTGCCTGTGTTTCCAGTGCCGCTACCCGCGCTGCCCGTAGAACCGCTGGTTCCGCCGCCCAGGCCGGAGGTCGATCCGACTTTGAAACCGCCGCCGCTGCCATCGGCGCATGCAGACACACCCAACAGCGCGACCAAAGCCACGCTCGACAACGCCAGACTTCTAATCTTGTTGTTCAACCGCATGGCCTGCTCCTGTTGTTATGTTCTGAAGAGAGGCCCCCCAACTTCGCATAAGAGAATTCGCAGCCCCGCCGCGGGGTTCCTGGAGAATTGCGACATGGTTTCGAATTTCTAATGAAGGTGCGGTGCTGCAATCGGCGGGGAGATCGTTCCCTCACAAATCGAAGAAGCGCGCTTGAGATCAAAATCTCTGGGGAAATGCCGCATTTCTGCGGCATCGTGCCGCAAGACCCTATGGGGTCGACTCTCTATGTTACGGCCGATTTTCCACCGCGCGTTCCGCGATTCCTGGGGCGCATCCAAGAGGTTATGTGACCGTGGCCCACTCGCAAGCCGCCGAGCCCACCCGGCGAGACTTCATTTACGTCGCGGCGGGGGCCGCCGGCGCCGCCGGCGTTGTGCTGGCAGCAGTGCCCATTATCGACCAGATGAACCCGTCTGCCGACGTTCTGGCGCTCGCTTCGGTGGAATACGACATCTCCGCCGTGCAGCCCGGCCAGGTCGTCACCATCATGTGGCGCGGCAAGCCGGTGTTCGTGCGCCGCCGCACCCCCGATGAGATCAAATCCGCCGAAGATATGCCGGTGTCGCAGCTGATCGATCAGAAGGCGCGCAACGCCAATCTGCCGGACAACGCGGAAGCCACGGATCTCAATCGTCTGGCACCCGCGACGCCCGGTTCGACCGACACGTCGAAGGCCAAGACCGAATGGCTGATCGTGGTCGGCGTCTGCACGCATCTGGGCTGCATCCCGCTGGCCCATCGCGGCAATTACGGCGGCTGGCAGTGTCCGTGCCACGGTTCGCAATACGATACGGCCGGGCGCGTGCGCGTCGGCCCCGCGCCGGAGAACCTCGCGGTTCCGGTTTACACTTTCCTGTCCGACACCCGCGTCAAGATCGGTTGAGGAGCAAAAGCTAATGTCAGGCCCTTCGACCTACGTCCCGCAAACCGGTTTCACCCGCTGGCTCGACACGCGTCTTCCGATCCTGCGCCTCGCGCACGATACGATGACGACGTTCCCGACGCCGCGAAACTTGAACATCTGGTACACGTTCGGCGGCATCCTCACCTTCTGCCTTGCCGTGCAGATCGTCACCGGCATCGTCTTGGCGATGCACTATGTTCCGCACGCGTCGCTGGCGTTCAATTCCGTCGAAACGACGATCATGCGCGACGTGAATTACGGTTGGCTGCTGCGTTATGTGCACGCCAACGGCGCATCGATGATGTTCCTCGCCGTCTACGTCCACATGTTCCGCGGTCTGTATTACGGCTCGTATAAAGCGCCGCGCGAAGTGATCTGGATTCTGGGCGTTCTGATCTATCTCATCATGATCGCCACCGCGTTCCTGGGTTACACCTTGCCCTGGGGCCAGATGTCGTTCTGGGCCGCGACCGTGATCACCAATCTGTTCTCGGCTATTCCGTTTGTCGGCAACGCCGTCGTGACGTGGCTGTGGGGCGGCTTCTCGGTCGACAACGCCACGCTGCAGCGCTTCTTCAGCCTGCACTATCTGCTGCCGTTCGTGATCTGCGCGCTCGTGGCGCTGCACATCTGGGCGCTGCATGTGCCGGGCAACAACAACCCGCTCGGCATCGAAGTGAAGACGCCGCAGGACACGTTGCCCTTCCATCCGTATTACACGGTGAAGGATGCGTTCTATCTGTCGTGCTTCTGCGTCGTGTTCGCCGCGTTGGTGTTCTACGATCCGAACCTCGTCGTCAGCCCGGACAATTCCACGCCGGCCAATCCGCTGGTGACGCCGGCGGAAATCGTGCCGGAATGGTATCTGCTGCCGTTCTACGCGATCCTGCGTTCGATCCCTGACAAGTTGGTGGGCGTTTGCGCGTTGTTCGGCGCCATCGCCACGCTGTGCTTCTTGCCCTGGCTCGACACCTCGCGCGTGCGTTCGTGCCGCTTCCGCCCGACCATGAAATGGTTCTTCTGGTTCCTGCTCGTGGACTGCATCATCTTGGGCTATGTCGGCTCTCAGCCGGTCGACGGCAATTTCCACGGCATTCCGTTGCTGTGGGTCGGCCGTCTCGGCGCGGTTTGGTACTTCCTCCATTTCTGGATCATCACGCCCATCGTCGGGCTCGTCGAAACTCCTGATCCTTTGCCGGACAGCATCGCGAAAGCGGTTCTCGGCACTGCGGCCGCAGAGTGAGAAAGAGAGAGCGTTTCATGGTTTTGCTCCCCACACTCGCGCGCGTCGCGCTCGCTGCTGGTTTGATCGCCGCGCTTTCGAGCGCAACCCTGGCGGCTGACGCCGCGAAGCCTGCTGCAACGATGGCGCCTGCCGCTGCAACGATGGCCCCCGCCGCTGCTCCGGCAGCGCCTGCTGCCGCTGAAACGCCTGCTCCTGCCGCCACGCCGGACGCAGCCGCTGAAGCGCCTGCCCAGGCTCCTGCGCCGGAAGTTGCTGCCGCCAAGCCGCCTGCCTCACCGGCAGCGCCTGCCGCCGCAGCTCCGCCGCCGCCTCCGGCTGTTGAGCCCAAGGACGTCACGTGGTCGTTCGATGGTCCGTTCGGCAAATACGATCGCGCCTCGTTGCAGCGCGGCTATCAGGTCTACAAGGAAGTCTGCTCGGCCTGTCACTCGCTGAATCGCATCGCCTTCCGCAATCTCGCGGACAAGGGCGGACCGGGCTTTACGGCTGCCGAAGTGAAGGCGCTCGCCGCTGGAACGATGGTGCCCGCCGAGCCGAACGACGAAGGCAAGACCTACGATGATTCCGGCACGCGCCTGACGCGCGCCGGTCTTCCGTCGGATTACTTCCCGGCGCCGTTCGAGAACGACAAGGCTGCACGCTCCGCCAATGCCGGTGGATTGCCGCCCGATCTGTCGGTGATCGTGAAGGCGCGCGACGGCCATTCGAACTACGTGTATTCGATCCTGACCGGCTTCATCGATCCGCCGGCCGGGTTCACGATGGGCGAAAATTTGTACTACAACCCGTATTTCGCGGGTCATCAGATCGCCATGCCGCCGCCGTTGAAGGACGCGAAGGTGGATTACGCCGACGGCACGAAGGCAACACAGGAGCAGATGGCGCACGACGTCGTGACCTTCCTGACCTGGGCCGCCGAGCCGAAGATGGAAGAGCGCAAGGAATTGGGCTTCGAAGTCATGATCTTCTTGTTCTTCCTCACCACGCTGCTGTTCCTCGCCTATCGTCATCTCTGGCGCGATCAGCACTAAAATTTGTCAAATCTCCGTGTTAGAACCCGCGCTCCTAAAAGAGCGCGGGTTTTTTCATGAGCAAAACGAAGCTGGGAATCATCGGTGGATCGGGCGTCTACGACATCGATGGCCTGAAGGATTCGCGCTGGCAGAAGGTCGAGAGCCCGTGGGGTGAGCCTTCCGATGAACTGCTCACCGGCACGCTCGACGGCGTCGACATGGTGTTCCTGCCGCGCCACGGCCGCGGCCACGTCCATTCGCCGACCACGATCAATTACCGCGCCAATATCGATGTGCTGAAGCGCGTCGGCGTCACCGACATCATCTCGGTGTCGGCCTGCGGCTCCTTCAAAGAAGAATTGCCGCCCGGCCATTTCGTCATCGCCGATCAGTTCATCGACCGCACGCATGCGCGCGAGAAGACCTTCTTCGGCGACGGCTTCGTTGCCCACGTCTCGATGGCCCATCCCGTTTGCCCGAAGATCGCCGACGCGCTGTATGACGCGGCGCGCGAGGCCAACATCGCGGTGACGAAGGGCGGCACGTATCTGGCGATGGAAGGCCCGCAATTCTCTTCACTCGCCGAATCCAATCTCTACCGCTCCTGGGGCTGCTCGGTGATCGGCATGACGGCGATGCCCGAAGCCAAGCTCGCCCGCGAGGCCGAGATTCCCTACGCCATCGTGGCGATGGTCACCGATTACGATTGTTGGCATCCCGATCACGATCACGTGACGGTGGATCAGGTGATCAAGGTGCTGGTGGGCAATGCCGAGAATGCGCGTACGCTGGTGAAGCGCGTGGCCGCGAAATTGGGCCCAGACCGCACGCCGTCGCCGCTGGGCATCGAGCACGTGCTCGACACCGCGTTGATCACCGCACCCGAAAAGCGCGATCCGGCGATGTTCAAGAAATTGGATGCCATCGCGGGGCGCGTGCTGAAGAAGTAAGCACCTTCTGTCATGCCCGCGGAGGCGGATAACCAGGATTAAAAGCCGCCGCCGCCCAATCGGTGAAAGCTCAATTGCACCAACACCAATCCTGAGTTCCCGCTTTCGCGGGAATGACAGCGAGGTGATTGGTGGAAGCTTCCTCGCGCTTAAGCCGCCATCAGCCGCACGAACAGCGAGCCGCGCTCGAAGGTGACGCGCAGCATCACATCGCGCGTGGCCACAAACCGCAGATCGGCGAAATTCCACGCCACCATCGTGTCGAGGTCGGGTGCGATCATCGAGCCCGGCGCGCGCATGGCGCGTTCGTGGCGTTCGACAATGGAGCAGCCCGCCTGCAACGCCGCGTCATACAGTGCGCTGGAAAGCTGGCTCAGGCCGATGCCGGGCTTCTTCTCCATCCGCCCCTGGCGGAAGATGCGGCCCTGCACGTAGCCGCGTTGCTTGCTCGGGCAGCCGACCTGCGCCCAGAAGCTGAACGCTTCGCCCGTCTTCAGCACCACGCGGTCCAGTTCGTTCGCGGCGAGATAGAGATTGTGCACTCTGCGGATTTGCAAATCCTCGTCCACCAGCGCGGCATCCGTCCACAGCCGCAGACGCGCGGTCGCCGCCACGCGCGTAAACCCAGCCGTATCGCCCTTAGCCAGCGTCTGCGGCGGTGTGGCGTGGTCGGCGAATGTGCGGTGCAAGCGAACAGCCCAGCCTTCCACCCCGGCCCAGGCGCGCGCCAGCAGTGCTGGGAGGCAAGGCGGAGCAAGGGCGGAGAGGGATTCGCCGAACCAATCGGCGGCGGAAAAATCGCGCGTATCCCTCGGCGTCATATCCAGGCTGGTGTCGGTGATGGCCATGGCGGCCGCGCGCTCCTGTCACAAACTCTTCTTCAAGCGCCTGCATCATCCTTCCCGAACATGGCGAGGGCGCGGCCCAATTGGGGAGTTTTGCGCAAGGATTTTGGCATTTCGGACAAAGTTTCGTATGGAGATGCCGCAATCCGTTCAGACGCCGTTCACCGGCCAGACGCCAGCCACTGAGTGAGGTTTTATGGATTTCTCCGCCGCCATCCGCACCATCCCGGATTACCCCAAGCCCGGCATCATGTTTCGCGACATCACCACGCTGCTGGGCAATCCGCGCGCCTTCCGCGCTGCCGTTGACGCGCTGGTGCAGCCCTTTGCCGGCGTGCGGATCGATCGCGTCGCGGGTATCGAAGCGCGCGGCTTTATTCTGGGAGGCGCTGTGGCGCATCAGCTTTCCGTCGGCTTCGTGCCGGTGCGCAAGAAGGGCAAGCTGCCCTGGAAGGTGCTGGGCGAGGACTACGCGCTGGAATACGGCACCGACCGCGTGGAGATTCACGAAGACGCCGTGAAGAAGGGCGAAAGCGTGATCGTGGTGGACGATCTCATCGCCACGGGCGGCACCGCCTTGGCCGCCATCAAGCTGCTGGAGCGCGCTGGCGCGAATGTGGTGGGTTGTGCGTTTGTGATCGATCTTCCCGATCTCGGCGGTGCGGACAAACTTCGCGCCTTGGGAAAAGAAGTGACGACGCTGGTGAGCTTCGGCGGGCACTAACTCCTCCCTCGCTGTCATGGCCCGGCTTGACCGGGCCAACCATCCAGCGAGCGTCTGCGAGCGATGAGACTTACGATCGTTTGGGTGGTCCGCTGTTGCGGGCCATGACAAGGCGAGGTGAAATGAAAATCAAAGGCGTTCCGTACCGCACGATCTGGCCCACCGAAGATGGCAAAGCCATCGAGGTGATCGACCAGACCAGACTGCCGCATCATTTCGTGACGGTACGACTTTCCGATGCGGAAGAGATCGCTGACGCGATCTGGCGCATGATTGTGCGCGGCGCGCCGCTCATCGGTGCGGCTGGCGCTTACGGCTTGGCGCTGGCGTTGCGCGAAGATGCCTCCGACGAGGGGCTGGATGCCGCTTACGAGATGCTGGCCGAAACCCGTCCCACCGCGATCAATCTGCGCTGGGCGCTGGATCGCGTCTCCCGCGTGGTGCGCAACAAGCCGCGCGAGAGCCGCGCGCAGATCGCCTGGGAAGAGGCCGCGCGCATCTGCGATGAAGATGTCGAGGTTTGCCGCCGCATCGGCCAAAACGGCCTAAAAATTTTCCGCGATGCCTACGCAAAGAAACAAGCCGCAGGAAAACCTGGGCCGTTGAACGTGCTCACCCATTGCAACGCGGGCTGGCTCGCTTGCGTCGATTGGGGCACCGCGCTCGCGCCCATCTACATGGCGCATGATGCGGGCATTCCCATCCATGTCTGGGCCGATGAAACGCGCCCGCGCAACCAGGGCGCCTCGCTCACCGCCTTCGAGCTGAACAGCCACGGCGTGTCGCACGCGATCCTTGCAGACAACGCGGGCGGTCATATGATGCAGGCGGGCGCCGTCGATCTCTGCATCGTCGGCACGGATCGTGTCACGGCGAACGGCGATGTCGCCAACAAGATCGGCACATATTTGAAGGCGCTGGCCGCGCGCGACAACAACATCCCGTTTTATGTGGCGCTTCCCGCATCGACTATCGATTGGACGCTGGATTCCGGTGCGCTCATTCCCATCGAGGAACGCGCCATGGAAGAGGTCACCACGATGACCGGCCGCCTCTCCGATGGCCACATCGCCACGGTGCACATCACGCCGGAAGGCAGCCCTGCCGCCAATCCCGGTTTCGACGTGACGCCCGCGCGCCTTGTCACCGCCTTCATCACCGAAGCGGGCGTTGCGCCTGCCACGGAGCAGGGCTTGCGTTCGTTGTTTCCGAAATCCTGAAGGTAAATCCCACGGAGGTTCGCTTATGACGACGCGGCCCAATCCGATGCAAACCGACCGCACCGCCGTGATGGCCGTGATGGGCGGCGTGCGCGCTTTCGAAGACACCTGCCGCGTGGAAAAGCCTCTGCGCGAGCTGGTGAAGATCCGCGTCTCGCAGATCAATGGCTGCGCTTACTGCCTAAACATGCACGTCGACGAAGCGCGCAAGGCCGGGGAAATCGACGCGCGTCTGCACCTGATTGCCGTTTGGCGCGACGCTCCGGTTTTCAGTGCCAGAGAGCGCGCCGCTTTTGCTTGGGCCGAGGCGGTAACTATGCTCGGTCACGGTCATGTAGCCGACGATATCTATGAGGCCGCTAGGGCTCAGTTTGGTGATGTGGAATTGCTGCATCTGACGCTCGTCATTGCCGAGATTAATTCCTGGAATCGCCTGATGGCGACGTTTCAAGTGCCGCCGCAAATTGCCGGAGGTGCATGATGGCCGGCATGTTCCGCATCGCGCCGGCCGAAACCGATTCCGAGATTCGCGCCTGCCTGAAATTGTTGAAGCAGTTGCGCGCTGACCTCGATGATGGCGAAGCGGGTGTCGCGAAAATCCGCCGCCAGATGGCGCAAGGCTATAGGATGATGGCGTCGTATAGCGGGCAAGATCCGGTGTCGCTGGCGGGCTACCGCTTCGTAGAAAACACCGTGCGGGGAAAAACCCTCTACGTCGACGATCTGGTCACGGATGCGAATGCGCGCTCCAAGCGCCACGGCGAGGCGCTGATCGCAGCTCTTGCCGACGAAGCCAGAGACGCCGGATGCACTGCGTTGGTGCTGGATTCGTCGGTGAGCAACGCCAAGGCACATCGCTTTTATCTGAAGGCAGGTTTCGACATCGTCGGGTTTCATTTTGCGGCCCCGCTGGAACGCTTCGGCAAACCGGATTGATGCCGCCCTCGCGATAATGACAATTCGATGCAATTTTGTTTTGAATTGGCATCTGTCGTGAAGACGTGTGGGTGGCCGGGCCATCCGTGCAGAGCACACGAACGAACCCAGCCTTCACCACCAAGTCGATATTAACCGGCGAGGTTGGTGTTCACGCTGGTGAATGTCGTGCTTAAAGTGCCGCCCAGTGTCTGCACCGCCACAATGATGGCAACTGCGATTCCCGCTGCGATTAGCCCATATTCGATGGCCGTCGCGCCGCTCTCATCGTTCAAAAAATCCCGGAAAAGTTTACGCATTTGCCCAACTCCCTAGCTCATTGGAAAACCCTATGTGCGGTTCCTAACGCAACTCTCGTAATACGGGGACTTACAATCGGTGTTAGCTTTGGGATTTTGTTAAGCCGCCGGTTCCGATTTGAACTTCCTTTGTGACAAGAGAATTTCGAACTTCGCCCATGATGAAGCCGTTCATGTCCATCGCGGGGTTGATCCTCGATTATCCCACGCAGCCGCATGAAAAGACGGCGCGCGTCACGCCCACGCGCGATGTGTTCACCGTGGCGCATATGGGCGTGCCGCAGATGAATGCGGAAAACTGGTCACTGGAGATCGGCGGGCTTGTCGATACGCCGCGCACGCTGGATTTCGCCGCGTTGAAAGCGTTGCCGAAGCGCGTGATCGAATCCGTTCACAAATGCGCCGGCGATCCGCTGGATGCGACGCTGCCCACGCGCCAGGTCACGAACGTACAATGGGCGGGTGCGGATTTGCGCGACGTGCTAGCACGCGCGGGCGTTCGCGATTCCGCGCGCTATGTGTGGGCCAGCGGGGCCGATCACGGCGTTTTGGGCGATGGCGGACACACAGTCGCGATCGCCGAGTATCAGAAAGACATTCCGCTGACGCGCATCGCGGAGGGAAATGTGCTGATCGCCTATGAGATGAACGGCGAAGCCTTAGGCGTGGCGCACGGATACCCTGCGCGTCTCATCGTGCCGGGTTATTACGGCACCAACAGCGTGAAGTGGCTGACGCGTTTGGAATTGGCTGAGGCGCGTGCTGCGAGCGTGTTCACGACGTTCTTCTATAACGATCCCGCGCCGATGAACGGCGACCCGGAGGCACGCAGGCCGGTTTGGCGTTTGGCGGCGGAAAGCCTGATCACGGCACCCGCTGCGCAGGCGGTTCTCCGCGTAGGGATCGCTGTTGAAATCTGGGGCTGGGCGTGGAGCGGTGGCGAGCTGCGTGGCGTCGATATCAGCAGCGATGGCGGTATGAACTGGAGCGCAGCTCTTCTCGAAGATGCTGACGCCTCGCGCCGTCACGCGTGGAGACGGTTTTCCTATTCCTGGACGCCGGCAAATCCTGGCAACTATGAATTTGTCAGCCGCGCCGCCGATGGTGATGGCGCGCAACCCATGAATGGTGCCCGCAACGCGGTGCATCGGGTTGGCATCACTGTGCGTTGAAGCTTTCTTTTATCTCTCACCAATTCTCAGCTGTCATGGCCCGCAAAAGCGGGCCACCCAAACGACGTAGCCTCGTCGTTCGACGGCAATGCTCTACGCTCCAATGGGCCGCCCGTTTGCGGGCCGTGACAGCTATGAGATGAATTGAGGCGAAGAGACTTCGTCCTAATCAAATCCGCCGTTTCAAATTCGGGTACGGTGTGCCGTCGCGGTGTGTGTACCGCGCCGGTGTGTCGTGCGGCGGATGCAGCATGTCGATGCTGGAATAGGTCGCGCAATCGGCTGCATCGCGCGTGCCGACTTCCAGAATGATAGCGTCTGTATTTGAGCGGTTTTGCAGGCAGTGGCCGTTTTCGTCGCCATGCTTGAATCCCGCGCAATCGCCGGCGCGTAGGATTTCCTCGCCCGCATCCGTGACCAGAACAACCTCGCCGGACAACACATAGACGAACTCGTCGCAGCGCGAGTGCCAATGGCGTTGGCTCGACCATGTGTCTGGCGGCAACGTGAGGCGATTCACGCCGAATTGCGTGAGGCCCGCGGCGTCTCCCAGTTTCTTGCGGCGGCGCGCCTGACAATGCGCGTCAAACGGCGGCGGATACATCGTACCGTCATTGCTTGGCGCGGCTTCAACGTCGATTTTCTTGCGCATGCGGCGGCCCTCTTGGCACTCCAAAAAGTGCCGCCGTGTGTGCGCGAATGCAACGCGTGGTTTAGCGCTTGCCCCATTTCTTCACGGCGGCCTCAATGTTCGGCCCGGCCTTGCCAAGATCTTCCGGCATCATCACGGGGTGGAAATCCACCTCTGCCCCAAGCCATTGATAGAATGGCTCGCCGATGGAGGGAATTTGCGAGGCTTCGGCCACGTTGACGATGATGAGCGCTGTGCGGCGGCCATCCATGGTCGTGAAATACGACGCTTCCGCTTTGATGTCCTGCAGGATCGTTTGCATCTTGTGCCCGAATTCGGCTTCGCTGACAGCGCGGTTTCCCGCGTCCGTCGGCATCGACACTTTCACCAAAAAGCGCATGGGCTTTCCCCCTCGAAATCGTGATGGTGCGAAACGCCGTCATAGCAGCGCTTCTCTTCCTTATAGGCAAATGTTTTCGTCGGAATGACAGGCCGCCGCGATGCTTCGTGATGCCGAAAAATAACTGGCTTGCCGCAGCGCACACGTCCGTAAACGGCGGAGGAATCTTGTCGAAATACAATCTTGGAAACAATTTCTACGCTTGCGAGCGCTTCGCAGTCACGCGAGATTTGTCAGGCTTCGTCCTACCGGTCGATCCCACTGTGTTTGACAGATTGATGCGCCGCTTTTGGATCTCGCTTGTTGCGCTGTTGGCGTTTCCGGCGGTAGCTCTCGCGGGACCGCCGTATATTTCCGACGATCCCGAACCCACTGACGACGGCCATTTCGAAATCTACGCGTTCAGCAATGGCACGCTGACGCGCGATGGCGTGGCAGGCGGAACCGGCATCGACTTCAACTACGGCGGCGCAAAGGATTTGCAGCTGACTGCCGTTGTTCCGCTTGCCTATGGCGATCCTGCGCACGGCAAAAGCGAGCAGGGCCTCGGCAATGTCGAACTCGCGGCGAAATACAAATTCCTGCATCAAGAGGAAGACGGCTGGGATGTTGCGGTGTTTCCGCGATTGTTCCTGCCAAGCGCCTCATCGCAGGTCGGAGATCATCACGCCTCACTCTTTCTGCCGCTATTTCTCGGCAAGGATTGGGAGGAATGGTCGACTTTCGGCGGCGGTGGATGCGTTCTGAATCAGAGCCGGGATTCCAAGAATTTCTGCATCGGGGGCTGGGTGCTGGTGCGCAACCTCACCGAACAACTGCATATCGGTGCGGAGTTGGTGCATCAGACGGCCGATTACAAAGGCGGCAAGGACAGCACCAGCGTGGGGGCGGGTGTCGTGTACGACCTCAACGACCACTATCATCTGATGGGTTACGCCGGGCCTGGGCTGGAAAACGCTGCCCTGACCAATCGCTATTCCTGGTACGCCGCTCTTCTTTTCACCTTCTGAAAACACGAGGATCACCGTGACGAACGCATCTTGGACTGCCAGCAAAGTCCCCGAAGTCACGCTCATTTTTTGGATCATCAAGATCGCCGCGACCACCTTGGGCGAAACCGGCGGCGACACGCTGTCGATGACACTGGGTGTCAGCTATCTTTTAAGCACTGCGGTTTTCGCCACCGTGTTGATCGTCTTCCTGGCGTTGCAAATCCGCGCCAAGGCGTTTCACCCATTTCTGTATTGGGCGACCATCATCGCTTCCACAACCTGCGGCACGACGCTGGCGGATTTTGCCGACCGCTCGCTGGGCATCGGTTATCCCGGTGGCACGATTGTTCTTCTGGCCTGTGTGATTGCTTCGCTAGCCGTCTGGTATTGGTCGCAAGGTTCGGTGTCGGTGGATTCCGTCAGCACGCCGAAGGTCGAGGCGTTTTATTGGATCACCATCACCTTCTCGCAAACGTTGGGCACCGCGCTGGGCGATTGGGCGGCGGATTCAGGGTTGGGCTATGGCGGTGGGGCGCTGATATTTGCTGCCGCGCTGACGATTGTGGCGGCCTGTTATTTGTTCACAAAAATTTCGCATGTGGCGCTGTTCTGGATCGCGTTCATCTTGACGCGGCCGTTGGGCGCCACGGTGGGTGATTTTTTCGACAAGCCCATCGAGAGCGGCGGCTTGAATGTCAGCCGTCCCATCGCCTCACTG
>CAIYRG010000520.1 GCA_903928515.1 uncultured Alphaproteobacteria bacterium
GTGCTGCTGTTGGTGAGCGGCGAATAGCCCTTCACTGAAGAACCTCGCTGTCATGGCCCGCCACAGCGGGCCATCCAAATGACAGCGCGTTATGCGTTAAAGATCACGCACCACGTCCGTTTGGGCGGCCCGCTTTTTCGGGCCGTGACAGCATAGGTGCGATTTAAACCGTCGCCAGTGCCGGGGCTGCGTTGATGGCCGCGGTAAAATCGGTCATCAGCGTTTCGGTCAGATTGCCCGGCTTGAAGCGGTATTGCGCGATTTCCGAAACCGGCGTCACTTCGGCGGCCGTTCCGGTGATGAAGCACTCTTCGAAATCGGAAAGCTCTTCCGGTTTGATGGCGCGTTCGATCACGGGAATTCCGCGAACCTTGGCGAGCGCGATCACCGATTGGCGCGTGATGCCGTCGAGGAAGCAATCCGGCGTCGGCGTGTGAATCTTGCCGTCCTTCGTGAAGAACATATTGGCGCCGGTGGCTTCCGCTACGAGGCCGCGATAGTCGAGCATCATCGCGTCGGCATAGCCCTTGGCTTCCGCCGCATGCTTCGACAACGTGCAGATCATATAGAGCCCCGCCGCCTTCGCCTTGGAGGGCGCGGTATCGGGCGCAGGCCTGCGCCATTCCGCCATATCGAGACGGATGCCTTTGAGCTTTTCTTTTGGGTCGAAATAAGACGGCCAATTCCACACCGCGATGGCGACATGGATCTTCGTCGCTTGCGCCGAAACCGCCATCATCTCGCTGCCACGGAACACCACGGGGCGGATGTAACCATCGACGATGTTCTGGGCCTGTGCGGCTTCGTACTGGGCGCGATTGATCTCGTCTTTCGAGAACGGGATTTTCATGCCTAGCAGTTCGGCAGACGCGAACAGCCGGTCGGTGTGTTCCTGCAGCTTGAAGATCTTGCCGCCATACATGCGCACGCCTTCGAACACGCACGAGGCGTAATGCAGGCCGTGCGTGAGAACGTGGGTAGTGGCCGAACGCCAAGGCACCAACTTGCCGTCATACCAAATCGAACCGTCGCGATCGTCGAAGGGAATGATGGCGGCCATGCGTTCCTCGGAAAAAAATTCTTATGTTTATGGCGCTCATCCTGACGCGGAGACCGGCACGGCGGCAAGCATGGCCTGCACGTTAACCGATGGCTGCGGGGACGGGCTTTTTCCGCGCAAAACCGTCGCGGAAGGCTCTTGCTACGCCTAACGGGGGGGCCTAACTGTGTCAACATGGCTGACACAAAGCCCGCGGAAAGCCGGAATATCGCCGCTTATGAGGCCGATGCTCCGCATCTTTTAGTGGTCGATGACGACACGCGTTTGCGCGGCCTTTTGCAGCGGTTCCTCAGCGAGAACGGTTTCAGAGTGACGGCGGCGGCGAATGCGGCGGAAGCGCGCACTCTGATGAAGAGCCTCGCCTTCGACGGGCTGGTGCTCGACGTGATGATGCCCGGCGAAAACGGCTTCGACTTGGCCGCCTTCGTGCGCAGCGAATCCGATGTTCCCATTTTGATGCTCACCGCGCGGGGCGATGCCGCAGACCGCATCACCGGTTTGGAAAAAGGCGCGGACGATTATCTCGGCAAACCGTTCGAGCCGCGCGAATTGAAGCTGCGTCTGGATTCGCTGCTGCGCCGCGCACGCGGGCCGCAAGCCACCTCGCCGATGCGCGAAGTCCGGATGGGTGCGGCCGTGTTCGATCCCGAACGCGGTGAGCTGCGGCGCAACGGTAAGCCCGTGCGCCTGACCAGCGCCGAAGTGCTGATGCTGAAACTGTTCACCACGAATGCCGGGCGGCCGTTCTCGCGCTCTGCGCTGTGCACGCGTTTGAGTATCGCGCTGGAACGCTCGGTGGATGTGCAGGTGACGCGTCTACGGCGCAAAATCGAAGACGATCCGAAGCTGCCGCTCTATCTGCAGACGGTGCGCGGCACCGGATATGTGTTGGTGCCCGACCGTGTCGACTAGCGCCGAACGGCCATCCCCCCTCGCCAGCGTGCACCCTTTCCGCTCCCTCAAGCGGTTTTTGCCGCGCAGCCTGTTTGGGCGTTCGCTCATCATCATCGTGGCGCCGGTGGTGATCCTGCAGGCCATCGTCACCGACATATTCTTCGAGCGTCATTACGACGTGGTGACGGGCCGGCTTGCGACATCGGTTGCGCGCGACATCGGCTACCTCGTGCGTCTGGAGCGTTCGCTGCCGCCCGGCCCCGAACGCGAAAAGATGCGCCAGCTCGCGATCAGCAGCTTCGCCTACACGGTAGAGGTGCAGCCCGGCGAGCACTTGCGCAAATCCGTGTCCGCGCCGGCCGATCCGTTGGACAGGCAATTGCTGCGGGTGTTCTCCAGCGAGATCAATCAGGACATCTCGTTCGATTCGCGCCGCTATCCGAACTACGTCGAAATCCGCGTGCAGATGTCGGATGGCGTGCTGCGGCTGCTGATTCCGCGACGCCGTTTCGAAGCGCCCAGCGCTGACATCTTCCTGTTCTGGATGGTGGGCTCCGCGCTGGTGCTGTTGGCGGTGGCGATTCTGTTTCTGCGCAATCAGGTGAAGCCCATCGAGCGATTGGCCTTTGCTGCCGAAAGCTTCGGCAAAGGCCGCTCCATTCCCGATTTCAAGCCCCATGGCGCCACCGAAATCCGCAGAGCAAGCCAAGCCTTCATCGAAATGCGCGAACGCATCGAGCGTTACGTGCAGCAGCGCACCGAAATGCTGGCCGGCGTCAGCCACGATCTGAAGACACCGCTCACTCGGATGCGGCTGCAATTGGCGATGATGCCCAAAAACAGCGATTCCGAAGCGATGCAGAGCGATGTCGTCGAGATGGAGAAGATGCTCAACGAGTATCTCGATTTCGCGCGCGGCGAGAGCGGTGAGGATGCCGAGCCCACCGATTTGGCAGCGTTGGTGGATGAAGCGGTGCAGGACGTGGTGCGCGCCCGCGATCCATCGGCGGCACGGCTAAAGCTCACCATCACGCCCAACATCACGCTCACCTTGAAGCGCAACGCGATGAAGCGCTGCATCGTGAACCTCGTCGACAACGCGTTGAAATACGGACGCCACGTGGATGTGAGCTTGGGGCTCCAAGGGCGCAATGTGGAATTGTTGGTGGACGATGACGGCCCCGGCATCCCGGAGCCGCGCCGCGAAGAAGCCTTCCGTCCTTTTCACCGGCTCGATGAGGGCCGCAATCTGCAGACGGGCGGCGTGGGTCTAGGCTTGGCGATTGCACGCGACATCGCGCGTGCCCATGGCGGCGAAATTGAATTGTCGGCCAGCCCGCAAGGCGGATTGCGCGCAGCACTGCATTTGCCGCTCTAGGTCCGATGGCTGCCCATAGGAAACGGCTGCATTACTTCTCTCACCTCTCCTCCTGAGGGAGAGGTCGAAGCGCGGCACGCGCTTCGGGTGAGGGGAAAAGCAGAGCTAACCCTTGCCCAGTTCACGGCCGCGTTCGGTGGCAGCCGCAATGGCCCGCTGAAATAGCTCGGCCATGCCCGGCTCGCCCATCAAAACTTTCAACGCGGCTTCGGTGGTGCCGCCGGGGCTGGTGACTTCCTGGCGCAATGTTTCGGGTGCACGCGCATCCGCCGCCAGCAACGCGCCTGCGCCGGTGAGCGTGGCACGCGCCAATCTCTTGGCGGTGTCTTCATCCAGACCTTGCGCGATACCCGCCTGCGCCAGCACTTCCGCCAACAAGAACACATAGGCAGGACCGGAGCCCGAGACGGCCGTAACGGCGTCCATCAACGCCTCGTCGGCCAGCCACAACGATTCGCCCAACGCGCCGACAAGCTTCGCGGCCAAATCTCTGTCGGCTTGCGAAACGGCGGGGGACGCATACAGCGCGGTGATGCCTTTGCCGATGGCGCCAGGCGTGTTCGGCATGGCACGCACGATGCGCGTCGCACCGCCGCACATTTGCGAGAGTGCGGCCGTCGGCACACCGGCGGCAATCGAGAGAATCAGCGTTCCCGTTTCGCCGAGCTGGCGCAGCACAGAACCTTGCGTCTTCAGGATTTGCGGCTTGGTGGCCAGCACAGCCGCGTCGAATTTCGGCGTGCCGGGCCCATCGAAATTCGTGTCCCACGCGATCTTGCCGTCGCGCGAGAGATTGCGCAGCAGCGCGGAGGGCGACGGATCGACCACGCGGATTTCGGCGAACGCATCGCCTGCGAGCCAGCCTTTGAGTAGAGCGCCGCCCATGCGGCCTGCACCCAACAGAAGCACCGTGCCGGAGCCCATGTTCCCGCCCAATATTGATGTTGCAGCGTTTAATCTATCAGGCTTGAGCCGATTAAGCTTGCCCGGCGCATTCGAGAAGGGCGGCGCTCATGGCTTCGTTCGCACTCTTGCCGCCCCACAGCAGAAATTGGAACGCGGGGTAGTAATGCTCGCAAGCTTCCACGGCGAGATGCAGCAAGCCTTCGCATTGCGCGGCTGAGACATGACTTTCCGGGAAGATCAGCACGTGGCGGAACATGATCGCGCCGTCATCGGCCCAGAGATCGAAATGGCCGAGCCAGAGCTGCGCGTTGACCAGCATGAGAAGCTCGGCGAGCGCCACGCGGCGTTCGCGCGCCACGCGCATGTCGAAGCTTACCGACACATGCAGGGATTGAAGATCGTCGCGCCAGTTGAAGCAGAAATGATAGTCGCACCAACGCCCGGCAACAGAGAGGTTCAGTTCGTCGCGGCCCGATCTTTCAAAGGGCCACCCGTTGTCTTCTACCGCACCTTCCAGCAGGTCCAGAGGGTGATCTAGCGTCACGGAGCTCTCGGAAAGAGCCAAGGACATGAACAAACCTCCTAAGGTCGCGGCCTAGCGGGGCCAACCGGGTGCAAAACGAAGCACGAAGCACCCGCACTGAAAGTGACACAAGATTTTGGGCCGTTACAACCCCGCTCTACGCGCCGTTGTGGATGGCTCCAGAGTCGCGCGAAGCAATTCACAGCTTTCCCGCCGCAGGTTGTTGATCCGACTCAGCTTTCGCTTCCAGAACCTCCAACCGCGCCGCGAGCTTGTCGTTTTCCGCACGCGCATGCACCGCAATCGCCTTCACCACCTCAAACTCGTCGCGCGGCACGAAATCGAACTCCGCCGCGAACTTTTCCATCCGCGCCTTGACGATGGATTCGACTTCGCCGCGCAAAGATTGCGCAGCACCTGCGGCATTCGTTAAGAAGCGCGCGAAGCCGTCGAGGACGGGATTGTCGGTTTGCATCGTATCTCCTTGTCTTGACATAGGTGGCTCACGGCCTGGGGACAAACGCCCATGTCCATGATCGTAAATAGGGTGTGGCGACGCCAATGTCGTCTTAACCTTGGTATCCGGACCCAATTATGACCGCGACGCGACGCCGCTTCGCAAGCCCTTGGAAGAGCCACCGCCATGTATGAAGCCGCCCTTCCCTTCCCCAATATCGATCCGGTCATCGTTCATCTGGGACCTTTTGCGATTCGCTGGTACGCGCTGGCCTATATCGCCGGGCTGCTGATCGGCTGGTGGTATCTGCTGAAGCTGGCGCGCGATGCCACATTATGGGCCGCCGCCCCGTTTCACGGCAAACCGCCTGCAACCGAAGACCAACTCAGCGATCTGCTGGTGTGGATCACGCTGGGCGTCATCTTCGGCGGGCGGCTCGGATATGTCCTGCTCTATGGCATGCTCTATTGCGGTATCTGGGGATCGGACCCCAGCGCCTATGCGTGCGGCGGATTGCCGGCGGCGTATTTCGAGCACCCGATCAAGATCATTGCCGCCTGGGAAGGCGGCATGTCGTTTCATGGCGGATTGGCCGGCGTCGTCATCGCCATGTTCCTCTATTGCCGCCGCCACAAACTCAGCCTGATGCCGATTGGCGATCTCGTCGCCGCCGCAGTGCCCATCGGATTGTTCTTCGGCCGCATCGCGAATTTCGTGAACGGCGAATTGTGGGGCAAGCCGAGCGATGTTCCTTGGGCCGTGGTGTTTCCGAATTCCGCCGCCGGCGGCGTGCCGCGCCATCCGAGCCAAATTTACGAAGCCTGCATGGAAGGCTTGTTGCTGTTCTTCATCCTGCGCATCGCGATGGTGAAATTCGGCGCGCACAAACGCCCCGGTTTGGTGATCGCGTTGTTCCTCACCGGCTACGGAATCTTCCGCTTCATTGCGGAGTTCTTCCGCGATTCGGAATCGAAACTCTGGGGTTGGTTCTCGATGGGCCAGGCGCTGTCGCTGCCGATGTGGGCCGCGGCCGCGTTCTTCTTCTGGTACGCGTTGAGCCGAAAACCGCGCACCACGTGACTCCGCTCAAAACCAAAATCCTCGATCTGATCCGCGCGGACGGGCCGATCACCGTTTCGCAATACATGCAGATCGCGCTCTACGAACCGCTGCACGGCTATTACACAAGCCGCGAACCGGTGGGCGCGGAACATGCGCGCGGCGGCGATTTCGTGACCTCGGCCGAGATCAGCCAAGTGTTCGGCGAATTGATCGGGCTGTTCTTCGTGCAAGCCTGGGAAGATCGCGGGCAACCGAAACGTTTCCACTTCGTCGAGTTTGGTCCGGGTCGCGGCACGATGATGGCCGACATGCTGCGCGCCACGCGACTGCGCCCCGGCTTTCGCGAAGCCGCTGTCGTCACTTTGATCGAAACAAGCCCTTCCTTGCGCGCGGTGCAGAAGGCGACGCTGGCCAATGAGAGCGTGCAATGGGCACAGCACATCGGCGAAATTCCCGCCGACGCGCCATTGTTCGCTGTCGGCAACGAATTTCTGGACGCGTTTCCCATACGCCAATTCGTCCGCAGCGAACGCGGCTGGCATGAGCGCATGGTGGCCGCGCAGGGCGATGCGTTAATCTTCGCGCTGACACCTTACGTCACGCCTTCGCATGTTGTCCCCCCCGCTCTGCAAGACGCGCCCGTGGGCAGCTTCTTTGAAACCTCGCAAGCGGCCGAATACGCGCTGCGCCAGATCGTGCGCCGGGTGCGCGACAGCAACGGCGTGGGCCTGTTCCTTGATTATGGCCACACCCACAGCGCCCATGGCGACACATTCCAGGCGCTCAAAGCGCATCGCTTTGCCGACACGCTGGCCGAGCCCGGCTTGGCCGATCTCACGGCGCACGTGGATTTCGAGGCGATGGGCAGCGTCGGCCGCAAAGAAGGGGCTTCCGTCTCCGGGCCCGTCACACAGGGCGAGTTCCTCACCCGCCTGGGCGCGGTTGAGCGCGCCGCAAGGCTGGGCCAAGCGGAAACGGAAGCGGTGGAACGGCTGATCGGCGCGGACGCCATGGGGCGTTTGTTCAAGGTCATGGCGTTCAGCGCCCCGAACAGCCCAGCCCTCGCCGGGTTTTCGTTACCAAATGGTTGATGGATGCAAGGCGTGCGAGAACGGCCCTCCCGTCACTTAAGGGAATTTTAGCCAGCTAAGTCTTTAATGCGGCGTCCTTCTAGGTTTGGGGTGGCCGTCGTCCGACATGGCGGAGGAAGCAGCAAATTCAAAGACGTCCAAACGCACGCGCCGCCAAGAGCTGCGCGCGGAGCGGCTTGCCATTCTCGACGCGGCGCGCCGCGTGCTGCAGACAACCGGCTCGCAGGAATGCTCACTGAACGATGTGGCGGCCGAAGCGGGCGTGGA
>CAIYRG010000521.1 GCA_903928515.1 uncultured Alphaproteobacteria bacterium
GGCGGCATAAACTTCCACGGTAAACATCCTCGGCCGCCCCCAAAAAAGGGGCCAGCCTATCCACTGGCTGGATTTTACTCCGCCCGCATCGACAGGTGCGCCGACGCTTCAGTGGCCTACTATTGCTCCGCCACGTACACTGGCCGCTGATCCGAGAACGTCGCCCAGAGCCTCCACGGGGAACGGATCCGCTGGCGGGAGCTCACGCGTAAGAGGGCGCGGCGGCTCAGCCTTCACTTCTGCGGCCTCATTGAACGCACCACACAGCGCCGCGGAAATTTTGGCGGTGCTCATGCGGCTTCCGACGAGATCAGGTCCTCGATACTCGAGAAAACCACCAAGCGCTTGCGACCAACGGAAAAAGTCTTGACGCGACCCAATCCGATCAACTCCCAAGCCTTCGTATTCCCTATGCCAAGGAGCCGACACATTTCTTTTACGCTGACGGCGAGCGGCTTGCTGGCCATATGGAAATCAGAAGATGCGACGGTGCTTTTATTGCTCATTTTCCCTCGCTCGAGTTCGCGCGAATTTGCGCGGGCTCGGACGAAGATGCGCGATCAATAGGCTGCGGTCACATGGAGAAAATTAAGCGCCTAACGCTCGAATACCCCCCATTCCGGGTGCTTCAAATTAATGTTCTGAATGAATGGCGATTCCTCGTCATACTGCCTACGGGCAGTCGCCCAATTTTTTAATGCTGCTGACAAGCCATCATCGCCCTTACCAAAAATCACTGGCCACAATGATGCAGAGAAATGCCAAAATGGCCCAGTCTCGTTATTTTCTTCACGATCCACGATTCGAGTGGCGTCCGTATCAGTGAGCCACTCAAAAATAGCTGCAATGTCCTTCATCACGAGATACGCGACTAAGTTACGCGGCCGTCCTCTCGTTGGCTTGCGTAAGGCTTTGGGCGCTGCTTCTGCAAGACTTCTAAGAAAATCACACCCTTCAGACCATTGCTTCTTCCGCCTCGTAAATTCGTCATTGGTATCAATCAAGTCTTGTTCTGTTGCCAAAGTTTTAATCTCGAGCGCTATGGCCGTATGGCCACGCCTATCGAGAGCCTCAATTGCTTCCAAAAGCTCTTGCGCCCTCTTCCCCACCGTTACTAATTGCTTACGCCGAGCCCGAAGCATCGCCCTTGTTTCGCGTGCCCAATGGTCTCCCAAATCCGTGTGGCACCATTCACGTAGAATTTTGCCTAATTGTTTGACCCGCGGCTTGATAGCCGTAACAGGCAATGAAGCTACGATCAGCTTGATCTCTTGCTCAGTGAATTCGGGAACAGCACGGTCCATACCATTGCGCCTCCGCAGGTGCTTCTAAGGAGATTCAGTAACAACGCCGTGCTGCAATGCTCGTTTTGGTCAAGTCTAATCGCCACAGGATGACACTAACTCTTCCGCCGCATTGGTTCGACGTTGCCTTGCGCCACTTGCTTCGTCGCAGCACAAAAGCGCGCCCATTCGTCCATGAACCTGCGGCGCTTCTCTAACATGTCGCCACGTCGGTAAGCGGCTTCTACCTTGTCGCCAACTGTGTGCGCCAGCGCCATCTCGGCAATCTCGCTAGGGAAATTTGTGCGCTCGGCGGCCCAATCTCGGAAGGTCGAGCGGAAGCCATGCGCGGTCAAGCCGTCTCGCCCCATGCGCCGCAGGAGCATCAGAAACACCATATTGCTAAGCGGCCGCCCACTTTTAGCACCGGGGAATATGAATGCGTCTGGCGGAACATCCTTGCCCGTATTCTCTTTCATGCTCTTGACGATCTCGACGACACGCGCGCTCAGCGGCACGCGATGTTCCTTGCCCGCTTTCATGCGCTTGGCCGGAATGGTCCAAACCTTATCGATCACGTTGATCTCGCCCCACGTCGCACCGATCGTCTCGCCAGTGCGGGCTGCTGTCAGGATAGCAAACTCAAACGCACGAGCGGAGATGCCATCCTGTTCACGAAGTGCCGCCATGAAGCTGCCAATCTCGGCATAGGAAAGAGCGGCATGGTGTACCACCGTCCGCATCCTCGCATGGGGCGGCAGAATCTTATCGAGATGGCCTTTCCACCGTGCCGGATTCTCCCCATCGCGCTGCTTACGCACTTTCGCCGAATCCAGAACTTTCTCGATTCGCTGGCGCAATCGGCTTGCTGTCTCAGGCTTCTCCGCCCAGATCGGTTCCAGCACTCTCAGCACCAGTGCGGTGTCGATTGCTTGTACAGGCAGTGCGCCGATCATGGGGTAGGCGTAGGTATTTAGCGTCGAAGGCCATTGAGCTGCATGTTTATCGTTCTTCCAACTGGCCTTATGAGTTTCAATATATTTCTCGGCACACTGCTTGAAGGTGATCGCCTTGGCGGCCTCGAGTTGCGCTTGCTGCCGCATTGCCCGGCGCGCATCGATTGGATCGACCCCCTCATGGCGGAGTCGTTTGGCATCAAGCGCCCGAGCCCGTGCTTCAAGCAATCCAAACAATGAGACTGGACCGAGCCCCATCCACCGAGGCCGTCCGGCCAGCATGTAGCGCAGCACCCAATTCTTGGTGCCCTCGGGAGTAACGCGCAGATATAGGCCGCCACCGTCGGCATACATACCGGGCTGCTTCGCCTTGTCCACTTTCAGCGCCGTAAGCCTGCCAATCGTCTGTGCCATCGTCAGCCCATTCTGTCATCAAATTAGTCCACAATGACGTCACGGATTATCGCGAAGGGTGGCGAACGTGTCCACACAGAAAAGCTAATTAATATGGGATTTTTAGTGGATTTTCGAACGGGAGCGAATGATGGCGAATGATGCGCTGGCGGAGCGAGGGGGATTCGAACCCCCGATAGAGCTTTTGACCCTATAACGGTTTAGCAAACCGCCGCCTTAAGCCACTCGGCCATCGCTCCCCATTGCCAACGCCATAGACGGCGTCTGATACGGGCCGATGGACCGGAGTGCTGGCTTAGGGGTCCGTCGGGAGGGCCTTAGGTAGCCTTTGGGCCGCGGCCCTGTCAATCAATGCGGAGGGGAATGTGGAGGGAATCCGGGCTTATTGCGTGGGATTGCGGGCCGTTTAGGCGCCCTCGCCCTTGCGCCACAGCTCCTGGGCCATGTGCAGGCGCAACCGCGCCGCCGGGAGCCCGTCGCGGGGCACCGCCTTCTCGGCCGCCTCGCACGCCTCGCGGGCATCGACCAGGGCGGCCCAGCGGATCGCCCGTTCGACCGCGTCGATGCCGCGGCGGTGGTAGTTGACCCGCTCGTCGTGCTCGATCAGTCCGAGGATGTCGCGCAACTCGGTGGCCAAGCGTCGGCTGCCGGTGGCGTAAGCGTAATTGTGGGCGGCGAGCAGGCGGTCGGAAACGCGCCGCTGATGGACCGGCTGCCCGATCGCATCCTGCGCGGGCGCGGCGTCGAAGATCCGCAAATTTGTGGCCATGGTGCCCTCCTGGCTTGGCAAGCTTTAGTGTCCGTCAGCGGAGTTAAGAGGACGTTAAGCGCCGGCATCTTTATCCACAGCTCTGCACAAACATGTGATCGGCTGTGATCAAACCGCGGGCCGATGTTTATTTCTAATTAATCTTAAATTGGCTCAATCGACTCGGACGGGGATAGACCCGTCCGTAACCCTGGGAGGGGTGTCATGCTGACGTCGAAGTCCGTTGAAACGCTGATCGACCTGGTCGAGATCAAGCTGTCCTGCCTCGAAGTGTGGGACCGCGAAGACGCGAAAGAGCGCAAGCAGCTCGATATCGCGCTCAAAGAGCTGATGATGATGCGCACCGGCACCAAGCGCGCGATTCCGGCGGGCGGCGCCGAGATCACCACGCTGCACCAGAGCAACGTCGCTTAGTTCTTTTAGACGAGCGGGCCGACAACGCCCGCTCGAACAGGTCCCGCTTAAGCCCCCGCCGCTTCACTTGCCATGTTGGCGCGGGTGGAGGCCGCACTCGCGGGTGTCGGCATTCTCCCACCACCAGCGCCCGGCGCGCGGGTCTTCGTGGGGCTCGACGGCACGGGTGCAGGGCGCGCAGCCGATACTCGGATAGCCCTTCCGGTGCAGGGCATTGGTCGGCACATCGAAGCGCTTCACGTACGCCCACACATCCTCATTGCTCCACTCCGCCAACGGGCTCACCTTTTGAAGTCCGTTCGCCACGTCCCATTCGATCGGCGCAATCGCGCTCCGCGTCGCCGACTGCTCGCGGCGCAACCCGGTGATCCAGCTTTTCTTGCCCGCCAAGGCCCGCTTCAAGGGCTCGATCTTGCGCACGCCGCAGCAGCGCTCGCGCAACACCACGCTGTCGTAGAATCCGTTGACGCCGTTCGCACGCACGTAAGCCTCGACCGACTCCGCCTTGGGGAAATAGGTCTCGATCGTCAGCCCGCGGTACTGCGAGCGGGCCGTCTGCATCAGATCGTAGGTCTCCTGGGGCAAGCGCCCGGTATCCAGCGTGAACACCGCGACCGGGCTCTTGGTTCGGGCGACGATGTCGAGCAGCACCATGTCCTCGGCGCCGAAGCTGCAGGCCAGCGCCGCCGGGGCATGGGCGCGGGCGGCCTGGTCGATCAGCGCTTCGGCGTCGGCAATCAGCCGATCGAGAGCGGTCGCGGCAACGGCGGATTCAGCGGCCATGAGTGCAAGCTTTCATGTCGGGAGTAATTATTACAGTATTAAAAAGTGAGTATTTAGTAAATACAAATATTATTTGTTTA
>CAIYRG010000522.1 GCA_903928515.1 uncultured Alphaproteobacteria bacterium
CGATGAAATCGATCAGCTTGGGCTGGCTCGGATCGGTGAGGTTCACGCGGCGCACCGCGACCGTCACCATCTCGGCACCCGAGGCCTCCAACGCGGCCGCGTTCTCGGCATAGGTTTTGTATTTACCCGTGCCGATGATGAGGCGCGATTTGTAGGTCTTGCCCGCAATCACCAGCGGCTTGTCTTCGACGGGAGGCGTTTCCACCAAATTGCCGCCGCCGATGAATTGCACGATTTCGAGCCGGTCGTTCTGCGCCAGCTTCACTTGCGCGTAGGTCGAACGCGGCACGATCTCCAGATTGCGCTCCACCGCGATCTTGCGCGGATCGAGGGCGAGCGCCCGCAACAGGCCATCGACCGTGAGCGCACCTTCGGGGCTGACCCCAAATTCACGCGTTTCGCCGTTCAGTTGCAGGGTGAGCTTCAGAGCGGTTTCGGACATGGCGGAAAACTTCGGGGCAATGTTGCGGATCGGCAAAAGACGCGCAAAAGCAAAGGCTAAACGAGCGTTGCTTTTGGCGAGCGGGCCAAACTAGGGTATCAATAGTGAGAGTGCAACCAACGCGTTTTCCACCCCGAGTCCCATGCCAAACCCGATCTATATTCTGAACGGCCCCTCTTTAAATCTGCTCGGCAAACGCGAGCCGGATATCTATGGCCGCGATACGCTGGCCGATATCCAGGCTGCCGCAGCTTCACGCGCCAAAGTCCATGGCCTCAGTATCGTGTTCCGGCAAAGCAACCACGAAGGCGAACTCGTGGATTGGATTCAGGAAGCACGCGAGAAAGGTTCAGGCCTCATCCTGAACGCCGCCGCGCACACGCACACGTCGGTGGCGCTGCTCGATGCACTGCGCACGCTGGAAAAACCCATCGTCGAAGTGCATCTGTCGAACCCCTATGCGCGCGAGGCGTTCCGCCACAAATCCTTTGTCAGCCCGGTTGCCAAAGGCGTGATCTGCGGCTTCGGCGCAGACGGCTATCTCTACGCGGTCGACGCGATGGCGAAATTTGTGAAAGCGGCGTTGAACAAACAAGCAGCGCAAAAACCGCCCGTGAAAAAAGCTGCGGTTAAGAAATCCATTGGCAAAAAAACGATAGCCAAGAAACCGCGCCCATGACGCTTCCCCGGCAACGCACGCTCATGCGAAGCCGGTGAAGATCAACCCGGACGAATTGCTGCTCGCTTACCGGCTCGGTATTTTTCCGATGGCCGAAACGCGAGACGCCGAAGAGGTGTTGTGGGTGCGCCCGCGCGAACGCGGCATCCTTCCCCTTGCCGATTTCCACATACCCAAACGGCTGGCGCGCACGCTGCGTCATTGCCCGTTCGAGATTCGCGTCGACACGGCCTTCGCCGATGTCGTGCGCGGCTGCGCCGACACGCGCGACGACACTTGGATCAATCCCGCTATCGCAGAAGTCTTTCAGATACTCCACGAGCGCAAAGACGCGCACAGCGTGGAATGCTGGCAGGACGGCAAATTGGTGGGTGGCGTCTACGGCTTGGCGTTGCGTGGGGCTTTCTTCGCCGAAAGCAAATTCTCGCGCGCGACCGATGCCAGCAAGATCGCGCTGGTGCATCTTGCGCAGCGGTTAAAGGCCGGCGGATTCACATTGCTCGACGCGCAATTCCCCAATCCGCATCTCGAACAATTCGGCGCGCTCGCCATCAGCGAAGGCCAGTTCGACAAGCTGCTGAACCAAGCGCTGGAGCGCGAGGCCGATTTCCACCGGATGGATGCCAAGCCGGACGCTTAGTTCGCCGTCAGCGTGAAGGATTTCAGGAAGCGGTCCGTATCGGACGCCGTGCTGTCGGCGGGATGACACGCGATGAGCTGATAGACACGCAAATTGTCCACCGCGACCAGGCTGTCGCATACCGCCGTGCCCTGCACGAAACTGAACATCTCTGCTGGCACCGGCGTGACGCCGCGCGTGAGCGCCGCATCGCCGGAAGATTTCAGCGTGGCTTGGCTGGCCGAGACCAACGCATCGCGGTTGGTTTGCAATTCCTGTTGCACATCGAGCGCCGTACCCGGCTTGTAATCTTTGTATCCGGCAACCAGCGTGAGGTTTGTCTGTTGCAGCACGAAGGAATGCGCCTCGAACGCGGCATTGCTCATGGCGCTCGCTTTTGGCGCTTCGGGAAAGCTGACACTGTAACGCCCGTCCGGCGATGTGACTGTTTGCCAATCGGCGTAAGCGGGCACCGCGAACGAGAGCATCGCAGCAACGGCAACACAGGCATAGCGCATCATGGCGTTGTGGCGTCCGTAGGTGCGCGCGACGCGGGACGCGGCGGCACCGTTTGAGGTGTGGCGTTCGGGTTCGGTGCAGCCGCGCGCGGTGCTGGCGGTGTTTGTGCCGCCGGTGTTTGTGCGGACGGGGCCGGGGGCGTCTTGCCAGTCGCGGGCGGCGTCGGGCCGGGAGCGGCAGTTGCGGATTGCGGCGGAGGCTCGTCCGTTTTGCAGGTCAACACCCACACGTCATAGACGGCATGTTCGAGCGGATGCAGCGCCGGACTCGAGGCGAACATCCAGCCCGAGAAGATACGGTTCGGCTTGCCGTTGGGCGGCGTGTCGTCGACTTGCAGAAAGGCGGAAGTCTCCGGCGGCTCTTCCGGCGGGACGGTGTGGCAATAGAAGGCGGTGATGGTGAGCGTGCCGAAACTCACCGGATAGCCAACAGGGGCTGAGATATCGATGGCCCGGCCGGTCGTCTTGTTCAGGCCACGCAGAATCACCATCCGGTGAATGCCGCTCTGATCGGGCTTCGCATCCTTGATCGTCAGCCCGCCCTGCCCCGTGAGCACGCGCGGCGCGGCATCGGTCAGCACGCGCGGGGCGGGATCGGATGCCGCGAGCGTGATGCCGGGTATGGTGAAGGCCACAAAAGCTGCGGCAGCGATACGAACCCGATTCACTTGCTGTCGCCGGATTTGGTGTCAGCAGACTTGGCATCACCGGACTTGCTGTCGCCCGATCCGAACATCACCTTGCCGAGCAAGCCGATGAGATCGACCGCGCCCTGTGTATCGGTGATACGGCCACCCGGCTTGATATCGGTGGGACTGCCGCCGGGATTCACGGAGAGATAGTTCGAGCCCAGCAAACCTTCCGATGTGATCTTGACGGAAGAATCATCCGGCAGCTTCACGTAAGAGGCGATGGAGAGATGCACGACCGCTTCGAAATTCTTCGGGTCCAGCACAAGGCTCGTCACCGATCCGATCTTGATGCCCGATAGCCGCACGTCGGTGCCGACCGCGACACCATCGATGCGGTTGAATTGCGCGGTGACGTCATAACCCGACACCGGGCCGCTACCCGTGCTCGTGTAGGCGAAGAACAGGAAAACGCCGGCGATGGCGATCACTGCCGCGCCGATCAACGTTTCCACGAGCGAGTTCTGCATGGGTGTTTCGCTTTTCGCGTTCAGTTCGGGCGCCAGGCTTCGTAATCGCCGGTGGCGGGCGGACGATGCGCGCTTTTCCACAGACTGCCGTCGGGACGATAGGCCCCGGAAGTACCGGTAAGATTCGGCTGATGCGGCGCTTCCCAGGATCGCGTCTTCAGCGGCGCAACCGTCGGTGGCTCCTCAACCGTGTGGTGCAGCCAGCCATGCCAATCGGGCGGAACGCGCGTGGCTTCCACCGTACCGTTGTAGAGCACCCAGCGGCGCTTGCCGTCGCGCGTGGCGTAATAGCGGTTGCCGAATTCATCCTCGCCGACGCGCGTGCCGGAACACCAGGTGGTGACGAGCGTGCCCAACGTGGCGCCCTGCCACCAGACAAACAGACGACTCAGAAATCCCATTCCATTCCCCAACTAGGCTTGGCCCCAAAAGAAGGCTTGGCCCCAAATCACCGGCCCTGCGCGAACATGGCAGCCGAAGCGGGCGGAATATAGGCGGCGGTTCTGGCGCGCGCCAGTTTCGCTTCCATAACAGTGCTGTGCTTTACGCCGCAGCCGGTTTGGAACCCGCCTGCGGCGGCTGGCGCAGGACGTAATAGCCGTTCTCCACCGAGAAAGACCTGTTGTCTTCCACCGCCCAAACCAGACGGTTGTAGAGCGCCGAGGGACTCAGCGGCTTCACCAGAATGTGGTTGGCGCCCGCCGCGAACGCGGCCCTGGCGATATCAGGCCCGATGGATTCGCCGATCAGCAGGCTCGGCACGAGGGATTTCGGATACATCGCCACATCGCGGACGCGCCGGATGAAGGCGATTCCATCGATGGGCTGCTGCTCGGCGATGACGATGCCGATATTCGAGCCAGCCAGGACTGTGAGCCCCACGTCTGCGGATTCCGCCAATTGGACCCGGCGGACCCCCATAGACAGCAGCAGCCGGCGCATCCCATCGCGGCGACGCGGGTCGGCGTCCACGTAGAGAATATCTACATGTCGTAGGGCATCGCCGGGCGCGAAGGCGTCAGTCTTTCTCATGGTGGAGCGACAATGACGGACAGGCCGTTACGGAAGGGTAAGTTCCCGCGTTTGTTAACCAATTTTCTCCAAGTTCCGGCGACGCATTGCGCATCGCTCGCGCGGAGCTGGGGATGAATCTCCCTTGCGTTCCAAGGCAGTTAACAAGTTCTTAACAAGGCCTGTGGACAGCTATCGTTGGACGCAAAATTTTTGTCTTGAACCAGGACAGGTTTAGCGATCTATCATTAGCGCCTGTCGCTTCCGGCGACCCCAAGATCTGGTAAATATCTCTCAACCGAGCGTTTTCGGGCAAACCACCCGTTTGCTCGGAGGGAGCATCTTTGTCTCGATTTTGGCCCGTGCCCTCGATTGGGGCGGGTGAACCGGAGGTGGACTGGGCAAGAACAAGGGCACGGGGGATTCCATGCGTATCCGGCGTTATTTCACCACTGAAAACAAATCGCCGTACGACGGCATCGCCTTCAGGAACGCTATCAGCGAGATCAAGAACCCCGATGGTTCGGTGGTCTTCCGCCAGGCCGACATGGAAGTTCCCGAATCGTGGAGCCAAGTCGCCAGCGATGTCCTGGCCCAGAAATATTTCCGCCGTGCCGGCGTGGCGATACGCCTGAAGGCCGTCGAAGAGAACACCGTCCCCTCGTTCCTATGGCGTCATGTGCCCGATGATGCCGCCCTCGCCCTGCTTCCGGCAGACGAGAAGCGCACCTCCGGCGAAACTTCCGCCAAGCAAGTGTTCGACCGTTTGGCCGGCACCTGGACCTATTGGGGCTGGAAGGGCGGCTATTTCGATTCGGAAGGCGACGCCCGCGCCTTCTTCGACGAAATGCGCTTCATGCTCGCCAGCCAGAAGGTCGCGCCGAACTCGCCGCAATGGTTCTACACCGGCCTGCACTGGGCCTATGGCATCGATGGCCCGA
>CAIYRG010000523.1 GCA_903928515.1 uncultured Alphaproteobacteria bacterium
ATGCGCGCCGCCGAAGACGCCGCACACAACGGCACGTATCTCACAGCACTCTATCCCGTGCCCGCCTATCAGCCGATGAAGGGCTACTCGCTCGATCCCGCTTTGGTGCTCGCCTTTGCGCGCCAGGAAAGCCGCTTCGACACCGACGCGCTGTCGCATAGCGGCGCGCGCGGCGTGATGCAGTTGATGCCGGCAACCGCCGCCATCGTCGCGGGCGACAAATCGCTGGCCACCAGCAACGTCAACAAGCTGAACGATCCCGCTTTCAACATGCAGTTGGGTCAGCAATATCTGCAGCGCCTGCTGTCGGATGAGAACAACAGCCTGTTCCAACTGGCCGCGGCCTACAATTCCGGGCCCGGCAATTTGCAGCGCTGGATGGCGGCCTCCGACAATGGCGATGACTCGCTGTTGTTCGTCGAAAGCATCCCAAACGCCGAAACGCGCATGTATGTGAAGCGCGTGATGATGAATTTGTGGATGTACCGCAAACGCCTGGGCGAACCCGCCGACGGGCTGGACGAAACCGCCGCGGGCCAATGGCCGGTCTATGCCGCGAAACCGACCGTGACGGCGGCGACCGCCAACACAGCGGATACGCAGCAGAACTAAGACCTGCTATGATCCGGGTATGAGCACACCTGCCGCCGAACGCGAATTCATCGCCATCCGCATCGCCGTTCTCACCGTGTCGGACACGCGCACCCGCGCCGACGACAAATCCGGCGACATACTGGAAGCCCGCGTGACGGAGGCCGGCCACATTCTGGCAGCGCGC
Organism: uncultured Alphaproteobacteria bacterium; assembly: GCA_903928515.1. Lineage (GTDB taxonomy): Bacteria > Pseudomonadota > Alphaproteobacteria > Micropepsales > Micropepsaceae > CAIYRG01. The sequence continues at coordinate 779 of CAIYRG010000523.1, forward strand.
GAGATCGTGCCCGACGATGTGAAAGCGATCACCACGCAACTCAACAAATGGATCGCCGATCCCGAAGTGGATGTTGTCATCTCTACGGGCGGCACAGGCCTCACCGGGCGCGACGTGACGCCGGAAGCCTTTCGCGGCGTGTTCGAGAAAGAGATCGACGGCTTCTCGGTGGCGTTCCACCGCATCAGCTTCGATAAGATCGGCACCTCCACCGTGCAATCGCGCGCCTGTGCTGGCGTGGCGCACGGCACCTATCTCTTCGCCCTGCCCGGCTCGCCCGGTGCGGTGAAGGACGGCTGGGACGGCATTTTGAAATTCCAGCTCGATTACCGCCACAAGCCGTGCAATTTCGTTGAGATCATGCCGCGCTTGGAAGAACATCGCCGGCGCAAATAGAAATTCGAGGGCAACATGCGTCTGGCGATTGTGGGAGCCGGCGCCATCGGCAGCGTCATCGGCGGACATCTGGCGCGCAAGGGCCATGAGATCACGCTGATCTGCCGAGGCGCACATCTGGACGCGGTGCGCGAACTTGGCCTGACGGTGAAAACACCGGAGGCGATTTTCTCAGCAAGCCGCAAGCCACCGACCGGCCCGAAGATGTCGGCCCGCAAGACGGCATCATCCTCACTGCCAAAGCCTATTCGCTGGCTGAACTCGCGCCGCGCTTGAAGTCGATGCTGGGTGCAGAGACGCCGGTGCTCTCCACGCAGAACGGAATCCCGTGGTGGTATCTCTATGGCGCGCCAGGGCCGAACGCGAATGCACCACTGCAATCGGTCGATGCCGATGGCGTGATCTGGAAACATCTGAACCCTGAGCGCGCGATCGCTTGCCCGGTGATGATCCCCGCCTCGATGCCCGCACCGGGCATTGCTGAAGTCGGCTCCTCGCCCACAATGATCATGGGCGCGCCCAACAACGGACACGCGAAGTTCATCGCCGAGCTTACCACCGCTCTCACCGAAAGCGGATTGCCCGCCAGCACAGGCGATGCGCACACCATCGTGTGGACCAAGCTGCGCACGTTCCTGGCGGGTGCAACCGTGGCGCTGCAAACGCAGATGCCGTCGGGCGATCTCGCCGACATTCCCGGCATGCAGGAATTCCAAGGCGCGCTGATGGCCGAAGGCATTGCAATTGCCAAAGCCTGGGGCGTGGA
>CAIYRG010000524.1 GCA_903928515.1 uncultured Alphaproteobacteria bacterium
CATGCGCCCGATCACGGCCACCATCCCGAAGCCGCTTGTCCCGGTGATGGGCAAGACCTTGCTTGACCACTCCATAGATCGCCTGGTGCAAGGCGGCGTGAAAATGGTGGTCGTCAACGTGCACTATCTCGCCGACCAGATCGTGCAGCATCTCAAAGCCCGCACAGATGTGGAAATTCGCATTTGCGACGAGAGCGAGCGCATTCTGGATTCGGGGGGCGGCATCGCCAAGGCGCTACCGCATTTCAACGGCGAACCGTTCTTTGCATACAATTCCGACACACTATGGGTGGAAGGTGCCAGCCACGCCATCGAACGGATGCGCGCACGTTGGAATGCCGACGAAATGGATGGGCTGATGCTGCTGGCGCCAACCGTGACGGCCATCGGCTATGACGGCGAAGGCGATTTTGAAATGAATCAGGTGGGACATGTTTCGCGCAGGCCCGAGCGCAAGCTGACGCCGTTCGTCTACACCGGCTTGCAGATCCTTCATCCGCGCATGTTCAAAAACGGCCCCACCGGCAAATTCCCTATCCACCCGCTGTGGCACAAAGCGATGGAGAGCAATCGCCTGCATGGCGTGCGTCTGGATGGCGTGTGGATTCATGTGGGCACGCCCCAAGGGCTACGCGACGCGGAAGATTTCCTGCGCGATTTGCAGACGGAGCCTTGATGGCCGCGGATCTTCCGAAACGGCCGAATGTCTTTTCCATTCCCGCAGGCGTGCCTTTTGCCCAAAGCTTGGCGGAAGGCGTGATCGCCCGCGTGGGGCGCGATCCGCTGAAGCTGGCGGATGTGCAAATCTATGTGCCGACGCGGCGTTCGGTGCGCACGCTGCGCGACGCGTTCGCACGCAGCCTTTCCGGCGCGTCGTTGGGCCCGCGCATCTATGCGCTGGGCGATATCGGCGACGATGACGAAGCCTTCGAGGCGATAGCGGAAGATTTGGAGCTGCCGCCTTCTATTCCACCCCTGCGGCGCAAATTGTTGCTTGCCACCTTGGTGCAGCGTTGGGCGCATGGCAGCGGCGACAGCATGGGATTGGCCCAAGCTGCGAGTCATGCCGACGCGCTCGCGGGCTTCCTGGATGAAGCCACCGCGCAGCGTGTGGATTTGGCGAAGGTGAAAGACCTCGTCCCTGAAGTCCTGGCCGAGCATTGGCAGGCGGTGGCGAAATTCCTCGCCATTCTCAGCGAGCAATGGCCCGCCCTTTTGCACGCCGAAGGCATGGCCGAACCGGCCACGCGGCGCGATGCCGGATTGCTGCGCCTTGCCGCGCGTTTGCAAGCGGCCCCGCCCGATGCACCTGTGATCGCGGCAGGCTCAACGGGCTCGATCCCCGCGACCGCCGAATTGCTGCGCGCCATTGCCTATCTCGATAAAGGCGCGGTGGTACTGCCTGGGCTCGACACGCATTTGGATATGGAAGCCTGGAACGCCCTGGAAGAGGCGCACGCGCAATATGGCCTGCGGCAATTGCTGCGCGCGCTCGATACCGAACGCGAAGACGTGCGCGTGTGGTCGCCGGCACCCGAGCTGGATAGTGGCCGTGCGACACGCACGATTTTCCTCAGCGAAGCTCTGCGTCCGCCGCCGACGACGGATTCCTGGCGCGCACTGATCGAAAACGATACCGGCGATTTTGCGCATGGATTGGAAGGGCTTTCGCTGCTGGAAACGGCGAACGCGCAGGAAGAGGCTTTGGCGATTGCCGTGGCGCTGCGCGATGCCGTCGAAACACCCGGCCGCACCGCCGCATTGGTGACGCCCGACCGCGGGCTTGGGCGCCGGGTGGCCTCCGAGCTTTCGCGCTGGGACATTACAATCGACGATTCCGCGGGCCTGCCTTTGGCGCGTACGCCGCCCGGCGCGTTTCTGTGCCTGCTGGCCGACGCCGCCGCCGAGAACTTCGCGCCGGTGCCGCTGCTGGCGCTGCTGAAGCATCCGCTCTGCGCGGGCGGCGAAAATCGCGCGGCGTTCCGCGCCAACGTGCGGGCCTTAGAGCGCGCGCGCCTTCGCGGCTTGCGCCCGGAAGCGGGCTTGGCCGGCATCGCGAAGGCGCTCGCCAAGCACGACGAGCGGCGCCCCGTGACGCCCGCGCTGATTGCGTGGTTCTCGCGCCTCTCCGAAAAGCTCGAAATCCTCGCGGACGCCGACGTGGCGTCGTTCGCGCAAGCGCATGGCCGGGCCGCCGAACGCTTGGCAGCGAGCGATGAATTGTGGCGCGGGCCCGCGGGCGAAGCGGCCGCGAAATTGATGGCGGAGATGGTGCGCGACGGCGACGGCATCGCGCTGAACGGTGCGGAACAATACGCCGAATTGTATCGGGATTTGGCGGAAGGCCGGGCGGTGCGGCCGCCATACGGCTTGCACCCGCGCCTCTTCATCTTGGGGCCGTTGGAAGCGCGCCTACAACATTTCGATCTGACGATTTTGGGCGGGCTCAACGAAAATTCCTGGCCCGCGAACGCGGCCATCGACCCGTGGCTGTCGCGCCCGATGCGCGCGCAGCTCGGCCTGGAAGCCCCCGAGCGGCGGATCGGTTTGGCGGCGCACGATTTCGCCGCTCTCGCGGCGGGGCCGGAAGTGCTGCTGACACGCGCGCTGAAGCAGGACGGCGCACCGACCGTACCGTCGCGCTGGTGGCTACGCTGTCTCCAACTGGCAAAGGGCTTGAAGCTCGATGCCCATCTGAAACCGGCGAAGCCCTATCTCGATTGGACACGCGCGCTCGATGCGGGTCCGCGCACCAAACGCGCGCAGCAGCCCAAGCCGACGCCGCCGGTTGCCGCGC